>NZ_JACJDN010000249.1:0-5474 GCF_014163565.1 Pseudoalteromonas sp. SR45-5
GCTCTCTTTTAATGTGCTTTAATTTATGCGAGCTGTTTAACAGGCTCATTAAGGGTAACTACGTTAATAGTGTTACTTGCTTTAGCGAGTGCGCTGTTTATTACGTTTTGAACGAGCTTTTCACACCCTCCACAGCCTGTACTGGCTTTGGTGCTTTGCTGCACACTTGCCAAATCTATGCAGCCTTTAGCGACTGTTTGTTCAATGGTGTGTTTAGTTACTTTATGACACGCGCAAATAATGGCGTTATCAGGCAAGTCATCGGCGCTTAGCTCTGCTATGTCGCCGGCAAGGGGCATAATGAGCGCTTCGGGAGCGGTGGTAAGTTCAATGTCGGTTAAATGATATTGCAGCAAATTGTCGTAATCGCTGGTATCGCCAACAAGTACCGCGCCAATCAGCTTATTACTTTGTGAATTGGTGACTATTTTTTTATAAATACCATTGGCTTGGTCTTCAAAATAATAGCTTATTGCACCTTCGCTTCTTGCATGTGCATCGCCAATAGAGCCTACTTCAACACCCATTAATTTAAGCTTGGTGCTCATATCGGCACCGCTAAATTCATCGGCTTTATTGTCTAAGCCAGTACTTTGCAAGGAACCTTGCTGCGTATCTTGTAAAATATGACCAACTGCTATTTTAGCCATGGCGTAACCAGGTGCCACTAAGCCAAAAATAAAATTATTCCACAGTGCACATTCACCAATAGCGTATATGTTTTTGTCGCTCGTTTGGCAGTGGTTATTAATTACAATACCGCCGCGCTCACCTATCTCTAAATTAAACTCGCGGGCTAAATTATCATAAGGGCGAATACCTGCCGAAAATACAATCATGTCGGTTTCAAGGGTTTTACCGCCCTTAAAACACATTTTGTAACGGCAACTTTCACCTTCTACTATTTCCTCAGTTGCTACCGATGTATGCACAGTAACACCTAAATCTGTAATTTTGTTTTTTAGTAGCCGACCGCCACCAGCATCAACTTGTACACCCATAAGTTGCGGTGCAAATTCTATTACGTGAGTATGTAAACCCAATTGCTTTAATGCGTTTGCAGCTTCAAGCCCCAGTAAACCGCCACCAATTACCACGCCTACTTTGCTGCCGTGGGCTGAATTTTTTATTGCGTGTAAATCGTTAATGGTGCGATAAACAAGGCAATGCTCGCGATCTTTACCCGGTATAGGCGGTACAAATGGGAATGAACCTGTAGCAAGCACAAGTTTGTCGTATTCAAACAATTCCCCTTTAGCGGTCGTTACAGTTTGCGTATCACGATTTATATCAACCACTTTAGAATGAGTATGAAAGCGTACTTGCCAATCGTCATAGGTTTTATTACATGTAAGTGCGAGGTCGTCTGCGGTTTTGCCTTTAAAAAAAGAGGATAGTTGTACACGGTCATACGCTAAACGGTCTTCACCGCTAAGTACCGTAATTTCAAATTGCTCATCAGCTTGATTTTGAGAAACTAGCTGCTGCACAAAATGGTGCCCGACCATTCCGTTTCCTACCACTACAACACGCTGCTTGCTTAACATTCACCCACCTTAAAGTGATACCTATTTTAGTAATTGACTAAAATTGAAATCGAATAATTTGTTATAGGTTTGTTATAGCAATATGTAAGCCAAATATATAAGCATTTAAAATCAGCAAGTTGCCTACATTGGTGCAGAGGTGAAAAGCATAAAGTCCCACAAGATGGTGCAATTGCACCATCGTGTGTCGCTATAAATTACAAGTGAATATTAGAAGATAGAGAGGGTTAAAATTTAGCGCTCATCCATACCCACAATTTTTGAGTATCGACTTTATTAGCAGCAGTATCGCCCGCTGAGTAATCAGCATACTTAACACCTACTGCGTATTGTTTATTAATAGGTTTAACGTATTGTACGTTTAGTTCACTGCCTAAATCGTCAACCCCATTTGATTGCTCATTAGCATCAAAACTGTGATAAGCCACCAGCCATTTTCCGTCAAACGCTTTACCGTTTAAGCTTATGTAAGTGTCGTCCAAACCTTGTGTGGGTGTATTTAAAAACGTATCTGTCCAACCATTAAATTTATGTAACGTGGCAAGCGGTGTTGCAAACCCGTAATCGCCATTATCAGAGCCAAGTGACTCTATGCCAACTTTTAATGTTACTGTTTTTATGCCCAACCCATTTAAATCGACAGCGCCTTCAAGTGCATAGTAATCGGCATCAAAATCACTCACGCTTGTTGAAGCAGACTGCGTTGCATAATCCGCTTTGTAATAAAATTTTATGTCGTTTAGGGTTTTATTACCGTTAAAAGAAACGCCATAAGTATCTAAACTGTCGTCTTGTAGTGCATCGTCACTTAATAAGTAACTGTATAAAACCACTTTACCGTAGTCTGTTTTAAAGCTTGAATTAATTAGATGATCGGACGATTTAATGTCTTTATCGTCAGCAAATATGCGGTTACGCTTATTTAAATAACTGTACTGTAAATCTATGTTATTAAATGCGTAATTAATGGTTGCTGCATCAAAGGTTTGTCTGTCTTGGCGCCAACCTACGTGCCCAACAAAACGCTGCCCATCAAGGGCTATTACTTGGCGTCCTACTTTTAGCGATAGACCATCGCGGGCATATTTAACAAAACCTTGATCTATCTCAGTGTTTTCTGGGTCTGCAATAACAGAGTAATTAGTATTTTTCCCCACCGTATTGTTGTAATCATCTACGCCCAATAGGCTGCGAGTGTCTTCTACTTCAATAAGGGCTGAAAAACCATTCACCACATCTGTTTGATGCGTTAAGCGGGTTCTAAGTGTTAAACCGCTTGCATCTTTTAAGGCATTGTTTTGATCAACGCTTTCAAAACGCAGTCTAAAATCAAGATCAGTTTGCGAAGCTTGGCTTATTGAAGGCGCAGTGAAGCAACCCAGTATAAAAATAATAGGTAAGTTGTTCTTATAGTTAAGCATTTTGGTTCTCTAAGTTTTAATTATTAATACACATACCAAAGCAATAAATAAACACAGCGAAATACATTTCCACACCATAACTGGATCGCGTTTCATTATTGAACTTTTATTAGCGGTACTTTCTAAATAAGGATTAGGTTTGTTGATATCGTTTATAAACTCAGAAAAAGCTTGGTATCTGAGCTCAGGTTTAGGGGCAAGTGCCTTCATAAGGGCTTGATCTAACCAAAACGGAATATCGGCTCTGTATTTACGAATACTTGTGTAGTGCCAATGGCTGTAATCTTTTGGCGCTACGTGGTTAAGTGGCAGTGGTTTATAAGGTAATTTTGAGCACAATAACTCATATGCAATCACGCCAAGTGAAAACAAATCACTTTTAAAATCGGCGTGCATAGTAATAAGTGTTTCGGGTGCGGTGTAATCGGCTGTGCCTTGCGGGCAATCATCCGCAATTTGTTTAACCGACTCGTCCATAGCCGCAACACTTACTGTGCCGTAATCAATGAGCGTTACTTTACCATGCGCATCTATCATTACATTATCGAGCTTTAAATCACGATGCACCATATCGAGTCGCTGAAACGCCCTTAGTGCATGTACTATTTGTTCAATAATACTGCGTACTTGGGTTATTTCTGGGTGCGGCACGTCGTGCTTCCAATCACTGAGTGTTTGCCCGTCCATGTACTCACAAATATGATACAAAAAACGACTCTGCGATTGCGTACTCAGTACTTTCATCACGTTTAAATGGTTTATGCGTTGCCCTACCCAGCCTTCTCTTATAAAGCCTTGAAGGTAGTGCACATCGTCTTCAAAATTAACCGAAGGTGCTTTTAAAACCACTGGCGGTATATCGGGCGCTTGTTGCACTAAATAAATGTGTGAGCGACTACTGGCATGTAATTTACGAATAACCGTGTAGTCATCAATTTTTTGCCCAACATTAAGCGCAGGTGGAATTTTTCGTCGTGTTAGCGAATGGTAAAGTTCATCTAACTTTTGCTCGGCAATATTTTCTACTTTTACCAGTAAACAACTTACGTTGTCGTCACTGCCTCGTGCTAATGCAAGTTCGGTAATTGCTTTAGCTGCATTTTCTAAATTAGTGTACTCGTTAATTAATTTAGCTATATCACTACTTGGGAGCACATCGTGTACGCCATCGCAGGTTAATATATAAATATCGTCTGCTTTTAGGTCAACTTCGTATACATCTATTTCTTGATGAAGTTGCGCGCCAAGTGCACGCGTTAGCGTATCGTTTACTTTGTGATCCCGTGTTATTGGCTCTATTTTATTTCCTCGCAAGCGAGTAATACGCGTATCACCTAAGTGAAATATATAACCCGTTGCCGACTTTAAAATAAGTGCTGTAAAAGTCGTCATCCAATCGGCTTGGCGCTGACCTAAGTGATTGTAATTAACCGATTGCGAATAAAGCCACTGATTTAAACTTGCTAACACCTTCGACACTGACTTTTTAACCGCCCAACTTTCGGGGGTATTTAAATACTCATTTATAAAATGAGTAACCGAAAGTTGAGACGCTTGTTTAGCATTTTTTGCTGATGAACACCCATCGGCTAAGCAGGCAATAACGCCTTTAGACTCTTTTTCTTGCGCTTTGGTATTAAGAGCTGCAAACGCATCTTGGTTTTCTGCTTTTAACCCTTTAGCACTGTGCCCGCCAAATGAAACGTTGAGTTCATTTTTTAGCGATTTAGCGTGGAGTGTTTCATCAAACATAGTCAATAATGCCTTAAGTCACTGAAATAAGTTCAACGGTGCCGTCTTCATTTACTTCGGTAATATGGCCATCTGGTTCTCTCATAAAAAACAGTGCAGCTAGACCAAGTAATGCACTACCCGCAATAATGAAAAAGAAAGTTTGATAATCAACAAGTGACAATGCCGTTAAGTACACTACTGCACCTACATTACCGTAAGCACCTGTCATCCCAGCTATTTGCCCAGTTAAACGGCGCTTAATTAGCGGTACTGCCGCAAATACAGCACCTTCACCAGCTTGCACAAAGAACGAACACGCCATAGCTGCAACAACTGCAAGCCATAAAGGCCACGATGCATCAACCAAGCCCATTACAAAATAACCAACAGCAAGACCCGTCGTAAGTACAATAAGGGTTATACGGCGACCTAATTTATCTGAAATCCAACCGCCACCTGGGCGAGATGCTAAATTCATAAATGCATAAGCAGAGGCTAAAATACCCGCGTAGACCATATCAAGCGCAAATACATCCATAAAAAACAGCGGTAACATAGATACAACCGCAAGTTCAGAACCAAAGGTTGTGAAATATAAAATATTTAAAACAGCCACTTGCTTAAATTCATAACGATGAGACTCAGGTACAGGCTCTTTAAAAATATGACCATTTACGTCAAAGGTTTTATACACTTCGTAAATATAAAGCAGAACTAAAAAAGCATACACGGCAAGTACAAAGTTAGCCGAAATTAGGTTAGCACCGGTTGG
>NZ_JACJDN010000024.1:0-15494 GCF_014163565.1 Pseudoalteromonas sp. SR45-5
GGTAACTGCTCCTGCGTTATTCTACTGGCTTACATCCATGTAAGAATAAGTAAAAACCGAGCAAAGCTTCCGCGTCCTGCTCACGCCCCTTACCTACATCCATGTAGGCAACAAAGAGTTAATCGCCCCTAGAAAGAACCCTTCGGGCAGCGCATGTTTGGTATTTATGCTGAGTTATCGACTATTTATGGGGAATAACCACACTACATGGGCTCTGCCTTGCCTAAAAACCAAACATACTGCTGCAAATTCACCCATCAATGCTCAACACGCCCTAATAAGGTATTTTATTAATTATAAGCTGTAGCTTAAGTTAATGTAGCCAAAGCGGCCAATGTTATCGTAACTTGCGCTACCCGCGCTTGTACCACGTGAACCGTACGGAAGTTTACGATTAAATATATTATCAACACCTACTTTAACGCCTAAGCCGCTATCGAAGTTGTAACCAACAGTCATATCGGTAATAAAGTATTTACCGTAAGACATTTGGTTACTTGGGTTCGAGTTACTTTCAAGCTCAACATTTGTATATAAATCTACTTCACTTAAAAAGCGTGTTTCAACTGTTGAGAAAAAGTTATCCATAACATAGCTTACAGATAAGTTAGTTTGCCACTTAGCTTCACCTGTAGTACCTGCGTATTCAATGTAGTTACTAGGGTCGTCTTGGAACGGGTAATCTTTACGTTCAATTAAGTAAGTACCAATTAAGCGGGTTTTGAAGCTACCTTCAAGCGCGTCAAAGTCGTAACCTAGTTCAAAATCTATCCCTGATGCTTTTTGGCCGGCAACATTTAATACAGAGTTTTGTATTAAAGTAATTTCACCATTAGCATTACGTGTAATTAAGTTACAGTACTGATTGTTTATACCTGTTGCGCTATCAACACAGCGATCAAGAATGTCTTGCGCGTCGATTGTGTCGATCGCATCTTCAAGTTCAATTTCCCAGTAATCAATAGTAAGCAGCGCGTTTTCTAAAAACTCTGGTTGGTAAACAATGCCTACAGTTGTACTTGTTGACTCTTCGCCTTTTACATCGCGGTTACCGCTAGTTAAACCATCTAATGAGGCTGCATCGTAACCTGAGTTAAAGTCACTCGCTACACCTAATGCGGCACAGTTTGCAGTACGTGTTGCACCGTTTGATAAGTCACCTAGGTTGTCGGCGCGACACGGGTCGTCTACATTGTAGAAAGTTTGGCTTGCTGCCCCAAATACTTCACTAATGTTTGGCGCACGAAGTGCTGCAGATTGAGTTACACGTACACGTAGCTCATCATTTACAGTCCAATCAAGGCCAAGTTTCCAGCTAGTTGCTTCGCCAATCGTACTGTAGTCAGCATGACGTACTGCAGTATCAAACACTAAATCTTGAATAAGCGGTAAGTCAGTTAAAATTGGCATCGTCGCTTCAAAAAATACTTCGCGTACGTTGAACGAGCCTTTATCTTCGCCCAGTGCGTTAAAGAAAGTACCTTCTGCGTTATCTGGCTCTTTAGTTTCGCTTTCTTCTTTACGGTACTCGGCACCAAATGCAATACCTACATAACCTGCTGGTAATTCAAAAATAGCGCCATTAGCAAGTGAGCCAGAAACAACTGTTTGCTTAATTGTTGAAGTACCAACTGATACCGTATTTATGTAATCAATAGCTTGTTGAGATGGTGCGCCAAAACCCATAATATTTACAGGTACACATCCGTCAGCTTGCGCAGCAGCGCTACGACATACTACGTTGCCATTTGTATCTTCAACGGCATCAAGTGCATTAAAGTAGTTGGCTAAAATCATGTTAGCGCCGTTTTCACGCTCTAGATCTGTTTGGCCGTATACAACTGACGTATCTAATTCCCAATCTTCTAAAACAGTCCCTTTTAAGCCGGTAACAAAACGCGTTGTTTCACGCGTATTGTTTTCAATGCGGCGGCCAAGGTCACTCATCATGCGGTTAACCATGATTGAATCAACACCTTCCTCTTGCATACGTGCTTTGATGGCTGGGTCTAGGTAAGGGTTATCAATGTTAATGCTGTTGTCGCTGTCAAAAAAGAAAAACGCAGGTTGACCTATGCTTTCACCTTGGCTGTTTACGTATTTTGCATCAAAGTAGACGTTTAAATCGTCGGTCACATCGTAGTTAACTTTAAAGTTTACGTTGTAACGTTCAAACTCAGGTTGTATTTCTTCAAATTGGCCTAAGTTAAAAAAGTCACATTCTGCACATGAATATGGATCTGCGTTATTGCCTATGTATAAATCACGTGCGCTGCTATCAGGGTTAAAGCTATTAATATACTTAGTTGGATCTTCAAGTGCATAAACACCTGAATCATTGATGGCGTAATAACCCGCATTAGGTGTTAAAATATCATCAGGAAAGTCAGCACTATTTTTGTTTTCATCCGTTTGGGCTTGGTTAGGTAAGCTGCTAAAAGATGTGCTAGTCCAAGGGTGGTCAAGTGCATTTAATGAATCTTGGCCAGAGTACTCAATAGCAAAAGCGGCATTACCACGGTCGTTATCAAAATTAGAGCCGTACGAGAACGTCGCTTTTTCGTTGTTGTAGCTGTTTAAATCGGCAAAACCTCGGGTAACACTAAAATCCATACCTTCAATGTTGTCTTTTAGTATAAAATTTACAACACCTGTTACCGCGTCAGCTCCATATACAGCGGATGCACCACCAGTGATAATTTCTACACGCTCAACCCATACACTTGGAATAGTATTGGTATCTACAGCTTGAGCACCTGCAGAGCTTGATACATGACGCTTACCATTTACAAGTACCAAAGTACGGTCTGTACCCATGTTACGTAAATCAAGAATATTTAAACCAGCAGTACCAATAAAACGGCCTGAGTTAGCCATAGAATATGTATTGCCAAGTGCTGGTAAATTGTTTAGCGCTTCACCAATGTTTACAGCGCCAGTATTAATTAGCTGCTCGCCGCTTATAACTGTTACTGGTGCAGGTGCAATAGCACCTTCACGTAAGATACGTGAACCCGTTACTTCAACGCGTTCAATTTTTGTTGCTTGCTCATCTTGTGCAAGCACAGAATTACTTGCTGTTGCAGCAGCAGTAATTAATGCACATTTAATGCTATTAGAAAGTAAATTATGACGTTTCATGTGTTTCCCAAAGGACATTTTATAGTAATTTAATACGATATTTATTTTTACTTAATACAGTCTGTATTAGATAAAAACCTATAACTTTTGTTATGAGGGCGGCGATTATTGCATGCTGATAATCTTATTAAAAGTAAGTAACTTACTGTTAAATAAGCAACTTGAAATAATTTGAATGGCTATTGTTGCCTTTTTTACACTAGTTTGTTCGGGGAGATTAGGTGGCTATTTATGGTTAATTTACATGGTGGGTTTGTTTTGTATTTATGCTGTTTACATGTTTATAGTTTTTATAATTTTAGAGATGGTTTTTATAGCAATTATTTTTTATTTAAAAGTAGTTAGGAATATTCTAATTTATATAAAGAGCAGGCGGTGAGTGTTATATGTACTTAGTTGTAAGTATTATGTATGTAAATCCCGTTTTAAAATGACTTTAATGTAAGGCTTTATTTTCAAATAAAGTGAAGTTTGAATATTTTTCATTATTAATCTTTAAAAAGCTCTAAACGTGTAAACCCCCTTTACAGTTTTGGGGGTCTCAATTGCTCCTTAAGTTACTTTAGCGCGTAAACTTGGTACAATTTAGCTGTTTTTAATTAATAGGTTTGACCATGAAGTATTTAGTTATTATTTTTACCTTGTTGTTTAGTTCAATGTCTTTTGCGCAGCAATCTGTCGATCTTGAAATAAATATGAAAAATACGGGCCTTGCGTATAAACAAGCAGTACAGGCAACTCAACTTAGTGAATTTAATACTGCGATTGATGAATTTATAAAGCTAGTAAAAGTAAGTAAAACAGGTAAGTTTTACAAAAAGCCTGAGCAGTCATTGCAGGGCCTTGATAAAGTGATTGCCCAAGCTGAGCTTGCTAAAAAAGCAGCGAACGAGCAGGGTCTAAGTGCAGCAAAAGAACCGTTAAAAAACATAGATAATTTACGTAAAAAATATCATGAGCTACATGAGCCTCCAGGGTTCTTTGAATTACTGTTCGGTTCATAAACCTAAACTATATGTATCTTTAGTCGCTACTTTTAAGCTAACTGCGTTAAAAGTATCTGCAGCAATAAATATAAGGAAACACAATGGAAATTTCAGTTTCAATGTTAGAAGGCCAAAAGCAAAGCGCTAAATTTGGCGACCTAGAAGTAATCAGCGATCAAAGTGTAAATGCTGGTGGCAACGCAGAGCATCCTGAACCGTTTGATTACTTTTTAGTAAGTATGGTTTTATGTGCAGGTTTTTATGCACGTAAATTTTGTGAGCAGCGTGATATTTCAACGCAAGGTATGACGCTTACTCAAAATAATGAAAATGTAGATGATAACGGTAAAAAGTTATTTTCAATTGAGATTAACCTACCAGACGGTTTTCCTGATAAATATAAAAAGGCGCTTATTGCAGCCGTTAATACCTGTACGGTAAAAAAAGTAATTCAGGCAGTGCCAGAGTTTTCAGTAGTGGTAAAATAATCCTCCCTAAATTAGGTAGCTTTAACAGGCTACCTAATTATGTACAGTGCCCCACGGCTTAACTTATTTCTTTTTCATTCCTTGTACTGCTTTAAAGCGTGGGTTGTTTTTGCAAATTACAAATACACGACCTTTGCGTTTTACAATTTGACACCCCGGACGTTGCTTCGCACTTTTTAGAGAACTTAATACTTTCATATCTTTTCCTTTTTAACAGTCGATAAATTTTTAAAACGACGGTTAAACTGTGCAACACGGCCATCTGTAGCAACAGTTTTTTGCTTGCCTGTATAAAATGGATGTGAGTCACTTGATACGTCAATAGGTACATATGGATAAGTATTACCGTCTATTTCTACTGTGCGGCTTGTTTTAATGGTTGAGCCAATAATAAAGTAAGAATCGGCAGCAGTATCGTGAAAAGCAACCACTTGGTAATCAGGATGAATATTTGGTTTCATAATACGCCTCAATAAATGATATGTGATAATGTATCATTTTAATTTAACGTATTTATTCTCTCATTGCAAATTATTTAAATGCTCCCCAAAAGGGGCGTAATTGCTGGCTATTTGTGCAAATAAATCAAAAAATAAGCACTTGAATTAAAAATGCTGGCTATTGGCGTTTAGGCTGTTATAACTATATTTAAGAGTTAAAACGTTAACAAATACGGTTATAAAGTTATTACAGAGGTTATGTATGAGTGACGCAACACAACAACAAGAACAAATTGACCAAGGGGTGATGGAAACCCTAAGAGAGCGCGACCACAGTACCTTGGCGCAACAAGTAAATCCGTTAACCTGCAACCACAATGATATTGTGGAGTTACTAGCAAGGTATATGGCACTTAGTGAGCAAGAAGATGATGAGCTGTTTGATACTTGGTTTGATAGCCTAACTAAAGAGCAACATACTGTTTTAAAAGTATTTGAAGTTTACCGTGGACAATATGAGCACCAAAATTAAAGTGTTTATTTTTGTAAGTATGCCAAATCCAGTGGTTATTTAAATAAAACTAAATAGCCACTACTACTTTTTAACTAGAAAGTAGTAATGTTGTATCAACCACTACTCCCACCTGTTTTCATCATAATTTTTTGCGGATTTAATCTTATCTTTATTTAGGTACGACTTACTGATATTCATAAGTATTTATTGCTATTTTAAGGTAATGTTCTAGTTTTAATAGACAGACTGTTTATAATTTAAATAAGTTTATGGGTTATATACTCGAAAATATTCGCTCCCATTTCGTAATTCATAAAACACTTAAAATTAATTGAGCTTTAATGATTAAACCTGAGATCCCAAGTAACGAAGCAGAGCGATTACATGCGTTAAAAACATTAAAAATTCTAGATACGTCGCATGAAGAGCGCTTTGATCGTGTTACTCGTATTGCCAAGCGTATGTTTAATGTTTCTATTTCATTGGTTACTTTAATTGACGAAGACCGCCAATGGTTTAAATCTAGGCAGGGGCTTGATGCGCCTGAGCTTCCTCGCGAAACCTCATTTTGTGGCCATACCATAAATCAAGACGAGCTCTTAATAATCCCAGATACAGCCCAAGATAAAAGGTTTTTTGATAACCCTTTTGTTGCAGGCGATCCTAAAGTACGCTTTTATGCCGGCTTTCCTTTAAAATTAAGGCAAGGGGTTATTATAGGCACTTTATGCCTTGCCGATAATAAACCTAGACACCTTAATGATGAAGAAAAACAATTACTAAGAGATTTAGGCACGTTGGTTGAGCAAGAGATTCAATCAATTCAACTAGCTACAATTGACGAGTTAACAAGAATCTCTAACCGGCGTGGCTTTTTGAACCTTGCTGAGCATACGCTAAATGTATGTAGGCGAAACAAAGTATCAATGTCGTTTATATTGTTTGATCTTAATAAATTTAAACAAATTAATGATGTTTATGGACACCACGAAGGCGATTTTGTATTGAATAAATTTGCGCAAATTATGCTTAGTTCATTTTGTGATTGTGAAGTAATAGGCAGACTTGGCGGAGATGAGTTTGTAGTAATGCTAAGTGATTTAGATGAAACAAAAGCTGAGTTTGTTTTACAAAGGTTTGCGGATGCAATTGCGCATACCAATAATACCTTAAATAAGCCATACAAAATTGATTACAGTGTAGGGGTAACACACTTTAAATACGATACAGGTAAATCGGTTGAGGATATGATTCAAGATGCTGATGTTGCAATGTATCAGCAAAAAAAGCAGCAATCACTTTAGTGAGCTATTTAGTTTAATTGCTGCTTGAACTTCACTTAACTTCCTGATGCTATTACGAATCTTATAATATGACGTTATTCGCTATTGCAGTCATTTTTTGCAGAGGGTGATGCTAAAGACACATTTGGTTGCCAAATCCTGTCCCATATTTTATGAAGATTGTTTAAGTTTGGTCTTTGACTTATTTTTTCAAAGTTACCAATGCTCACCTTTGAATCATTTTTTTGACCCACTACAAAATTAAACACATAGTTGCACTCCATGCCCATACGTAAATCAGAAAGCACAATATTGCTTTGCTGTTGGCGCACCGAATAAAACCCTTTAGTAAACCACTGCAAGCGCTTTATAGCCCATTCATCGCTAATATTATTTAACAATGAAGGCGTTGTTTGATAAGGCGTTAATGTAACATCGTTGGGCACGTCAAATACTGATGCATAACCTTCGTAGTATTGTCCGTCAGACATCACAACAATACGCCACAGCAAAGTGGTTAGCGGGGCAGGCGTACTAATATACGCATTTACTGGTATTTGCCTGTTGTTGAGTGCTGTTTTTACCTTGTCATCAATACTTACTTTTAAAATTAAAGCACAAAATAAATATAGACTACTTAAAACTAAGGCCGCTGCATTTATATGATAAGCCGTTGCTGCTTGTATTTTGGGTATTAGCGTACATATTACGCCAATTAATAAAGGAAGCGTGTAAGCGGGGTCAATAATAAACACACTAGAAACCGCAAAGGGGTACTCAGTAAAAGGCCAAAGTAATTGTGTACCGTATACCGTTAGGCTGTCTAATATGGCATGTGTAGATAAACTTAAAAATACTAGCCAAAACCAGCGCACTTTATAAATTTGCATTCCCGCGTGTATTTTTAATATTAGCCATACAATGAGCGGACTAATTAATAAATGTATTAATAACGAATGGCTAAAGCTACGGTGGTAAGTAAATGCTTCTACAGAGCCACCATAAGGCAAAAATACATCTAAATCAGGAAGTGTGCCTAAAATTGCTCCCCATAAAACGGCTTTTCGACCTATTTTATTGCCTAATACCGCATAACCTACAGCACTACCTAATGCTACCTGCGTTAAAGAATCCATTTTGATTAATACCTTTAATTGCGACTTTTATTATTTATACTTTTTGATTATTAAAAAGCGTCAAAAAATAATGTGAAATATTTGATAAGCACATCAATGCCCAAAATTTATAAACTAAGCCTGGGCTTTATAAAATCTAAAAACGCTGTAATGCGAGACGATACCGCACTATTTTTATAATACACGGCTTGTATAATTTCTCGGTTATTAGGTGAGCTAACTGCACTGGGTAACACTTCAACTAATTTACCTGTTTTTAGATCATTGCCAATCATAAAGTGAGAAAGTAGCGCAACGCCTTGGTTTGCAATACATAGTTGCCGCACTGTTTCGCCGCTGCTTGCGCTAAGCGAAAACGTAAATAAAGCGGGCTTTACTAACGGCCAAGTGTTTAATTTAGGGGAGTCACTAAAACCAATTATCTTGTGATTTTGTAAGTCATCTATTTGCGTAATTGTTGCGTTGTTTTTTATATATTCTGGGCTGGCTACAATACGTAACTGGCTGCTGCCAAGTTTACGAGCATGTAAATTTGAGTCTTTTAAATCACCAATGCGTATGGCTAAATCGGTTTTATGTTCAAGTAAATCAATAATGCTGTCGTGTGAGGTTATATCAAGCGTTATGTGGGGGTATTGCTTGGCAAATTCGCCAATTAAAGGTGTAAGTTGGTGCAATACAAAAGGGCTTGCCGCATCTATTCGCAGCTTGCCACTTGGCGCTTGTTTTAAAAGCTTTATGGCTTCTTCACCGGTATAAAGCGTATTTAACCCTTCGCGTGCAAATTTTATAAAAGTATGGCCTTCTTCGGTAAGCTCTAACCGGCGTGTTGTTCTGTTTAGCAAAGTACATTGCAGTGTATTTTCAAGGCGTGATACAGCTCGCGACACTTTAGCCACCTGCTGATCGAGCAAGTTAGCCGCCCCGGAAAAGCTTCCGCAATCTACTACCGTTATAAACGTTTCTAAATCTTCAGTTTTTGAATGAACTGCCATAAGTATACCAACACCATCTTTGCATTATTAACAAAAGTATTTTGTCACTAATGCTATTTTTTGCAAACGATATTTTAGCCAAACTACATTCTTCAAATATTAATGAGGATATAACTATGCCATTGGCTTTGTGGGCGCTTACCTTAAGCGCATTTGCAATCGGAACAACTGAGTTTGTAATAGTGGGATTAGTACCCACCATTGCAAACGACTTAGGCGTAAGCCTACCTTCAGCAGGTTTGCTTGTAAGTTTATATGCGGTTGGCGTTGCCATCGGTGCGCCGGTGCTAACGGCTTTAACGGGTCGTTGGAATCGTAAAGTGGTACTAATAAGCTTAATGGGCTTATTTGTTTTAGGTAACTTACTTGCATGGCAAGCGCCAAGTTACGAAACATTAATACTTGCGCGCATTTTAACGGGGCTTGCCCATGGTGTGTTTTTTTCAATCGGATCGATGATTGCCACAAGTCTAGTAAGCAAAGACAAAGAAGCCAGTGCAATAGCCATTATGTTTACCGGGCTTACTGTAGCACTCGTAACTGGTGTGCCACTAGGTACATGGATTGGACAACACTTTGGTTGGCGTGCAACGTTTTTAGTTGTGTCGGTATTAGGTTTAATTGCATTAATCGGCAGCTCTATTTTAGTGCCAAAAAATTTAAAACAATCAATACCAGCGACGTTTAAAGAGCAACTACAAGTAATCGTAAAACCGCGTTTATTACTGGTGTATTTAATGACGATATTGGGCTATGGCGGCACGTTTACAGCGTTTACTTATTTAGCACCTATTTTAGAGCAACAAACAGGTTTTGCGCCTTCGGCTATTGCCTTAATAATGCTTGTTTACGGTGTATCGGTAGCGGTAGGTAATATTTGGGGTGGAAAGTTGGCCGACAAACGCGGCCCAATTAGCGCACTGAGCATTATATTCAGCGCTTTGAGTATTATTTTAATGATATTTACTTTTACGATGGAATCAAAAATTGCTGCTGTACTTACTATTTTAGTATGGGGCGCATTTGCTTTTGGTAATGTGCCAGGCTTGCAACTTTATGTAGTAAAGCAAGCGCAAAAGCACACGCCCAATGCGGTAGATGTTGCATCAGGTTTAAACATAGCCGCATTTAATATTGGTATTGCACTTGGCTCAATTATTGGCGGTAGCGTAGTAGAGAACATGACCCTGCAAGATACAGCATGGATAGGCGCCGTTATCTCTGTTTTAGCACTTGGTGTTACACGCTACAGCGGTATGCTTGATAAACGTGAAATTCAGCAAGCATAAAGCCTTAGCAGGGTCTGTTGACCTTTTAGGATTAAATTTGTTCAATCTAGGGATGATTTAATCACGGAGCGAGGTTTGTAACCTAGTGGGCTAAGTAAAAATCGAGGGACAAAGAGTAAATCCACCCTAGGAAGAACCTACAGGCAGCGCGTATTTGGCATTTATGCTGCGTTATCGCCTATTAATGTGGAACAGCCACACTGCATAGGCTCTGCCTTGCCTAAATACCAAATACACTGCTGCAAATGTAATCTCTAAAGATTAACAGACCCTAACCTTGAAACTAAAATTAATGACCTCATACATGTTATGAGGTCATAGATTTTTAAGTGACAGTCGTAATAAGAAGTAAAAGGTGTATTTCGTAAAACTTTTAAAAGTTTGTATTTCAAAACCGATTATTTTATAAGGATAAACCATGACAAAACGTGTAATAGAAATGCCAGAACTAGGTATGGGAACATTCCGCTTAGAGGGCGACACTGCCTATAACTCAGTAAAAATGGCACTCGAAGTTGGGTTTCGCCATATTGATACCGCACAAATTTATGGCAACGAAGAGCAAGTAGGTCAAGCCATAAAAGATAGTAATATTCCGCGCAGTGAAATATTCTTAACCACCAAAGTGTGGAATAACAAATTAAATAAAAGCGACTTTATCCCAAGCGTTAAAAAGTCACTTGAAAAGCTACAAGTTGATTCGGTCGACTTACTGCTAGTTCATTGGCCATCGCCTGCTAACGACGAGCCAATGAGTGAATACCTCACTGAATTACTAAAAGCGAAGCAGCTTGGTTTAACTAAGCACATTGGTGTATCAAACTTCACCATTGCAAACTTAAATGAAGCAATGCAAACGCTTGACTCGCGTGAAATATTTACCAATCAGGTTGAGGTTCACCCATATTTAACTAATACTAAATTGCGTGCATTTTGTGCTCAGCACGATATACATGTAACTGCGTACATGCCATTTGTAGTAGGTAAAGTACTTAAAGATCAAACCATTATCGACATTGCTAACAAGCACGATGCAAGTCCAGCACAAGTTGTTTTAGCATGGGTTAACGCAAGCGGCATGACGACAATTCCATCATCAACTAAGCGCAAAAACTTAGAAGATAACTTTAACGACCACGTTAAGTTAGATGATGAAGACATAGCCCGCATTGATGGTCTTGATTGCGGCGACCGCCAAGCAACACCGGACTTTGCGCCGCAGTGGGATCAGTAAACTTACCTCAAACGCAAAGTTAAACTAAATATTTTAAGGTGTAGATTATCTACACCTTAACTTTTAAAAGGAATACACATGTTAACGGTTATAGCGGCACTGTCGTGCAAAAATATTGATGCAGATGTGATGCTTACAGCACTTGAAAACTTACAAAAGTCATCGCGCCAAGAAGTAGGGTGCTTACGTTATGAACTATCTGTAAAAAGTGATGATGAACATACCGATTATGTTGTTAGCGAACAGTGGGCGTCTGACGAGCACTTTGAAGCGCATAAAAACGAGCCACACTTTAAAGCATTTGGTACGCAAGTTACTGGGCTTTTAACCAATAGTAGTATTGATGTATATAAATCAATTGGTTAAATTCTTTTTATAGTGCCTATTATGGTACGTATTAAAATACTTAGCTAAATTACATATCATAAAGTAAATACTCAAATAGGTGCTGTTATCTTACATCACCTTTTATTCTTACACTCCAACCTGCCTAAATACCCAACTTCGCCAATATCAATGAAACCTATTAGGACTCTTTTTTGTTAATTCGCATTCGTAGTGCTTCGAAATCAAAAGAGGTTCATAACTTTATTAAATGTCGTTTTGCTATCACAACCCACTCTAATAAATAGCCTATTTAATTTGTTGTTTACATTAAAGTTCTCTGGTGTAAATTATAGAAATATAACATGGCATTTTAGTCAGCCGTAAATAGTTCGAGTGGTACTGAATAAGAGACTCAAAATAGCAAACTATTTATATATTTTTTGTGTGTTATATTTTTAGAGCTGAGTTAATTAAACTAATAATGGAGACATGGGTATGGAAATTAATAAATCTAATCAATCTATCCTTATTTTTGTAATCCCTTTATTAGCTGCGTATTTCGGATCAAAAGTCATATTTCACTTATTTGCTTTTGAGTATCTTGTGTTTACAGATACTTTTGACATTCTAAAGCTACTCATTGATATTAGTGTATTTGGAGTGTTGTTCTATATTAGTTCGCTGGGCGTTGGTTATGTCATCAGAGCTAAAACATAAGTTTTTAATCATTAGCTGGTAAATTGCTAGCTAAAAAATCACAGTCAATAAAGCCTTAACAGCTTTAAACTGTATAATTTATATGGAGATAATAATGAAAAAATTAATCGCAATAGTAGCGTTGTTAGGCTTTGCCTCATTTGCACAAGCTAATGATAGTTTTGTAGTGAATGCTAAATTTTATGATAATAAAAACTTAATTGGTTCACCTGTTTTAGTAGTTAATTCAAATGAAGAGGCGTCAGTTTCAGTTGATAATTTGTATAGTTTTGCTCTTACAGTAACGCCAATTGATGATTCTACTGTTAGTTTAGCAACTGACCTAAAACTAGGTGGAAAACATATGGCTCCCTCTTTAGTTGTTGAAATAGGCAAAGAAGCAAGTATTAATGTTGATGGTAAAGAACTGTCAGTTTTAGTAAGCAAATCAAGTAGCTAATAATACCAACCTGCATAAATCTTTGATCAATTTAACGAATTAAATTGCACTATAACGTCGTTAAAAATTTTTTATTTAGAACAACTAGATATAAAAATTTTTGCCTAGTTCTAGCGTAATTTTCTTAACGTTAAATAGACCCCATATATAAGCAGATTGGTATAAGTTAAAAATTAGGAATATAATTAATGAGAAACTCAAAAAATGAGATAGTAAAATATGGAGTCTCTTTTGGTACGGCCCTAGCAATTGCTATTTCATGGAGTGCTAATGAGTCTGTTTTATGGGCAATTTTGCACGGTTTTTTGTCTTGGTTTTATGTTATTTGGCATGTAATTACGCGATAAGTATTTTCGCGTGTGCACTCATTGATTATGTATATTTCGGTCAATGTTAATACTCGAGCAATTACCATCTAAAACTATTAAGTTAAAAATATAAAAGGAATAATTAATAATGAAAGGTGCTGGTGGAAGCTCTGGTGGTATTGGGCATTTTTTTATTGGTTTAATTATGATGTGCGGTGGATTTTATATGCTGCTAAACGCAATTTCGGTGACCTCTAATTTTGGACTAAGTTCTCGCATTTATAGTGTTAATGCTTTAGGTGGCTTTGGCGTTACAGGCGGCATGGTTATGATCCCGTTTATTTTTGGTGTGGGTCTGATTTTTTATAATTCTAAAAATATTTTAGGCTGGGTGCTATCTCTTGGCTCGTTAACCGCACTCATATTTGGTGTTATATCGAGTGTTCGATTTAGTATGCGAACTATGACGTCGTTTGATTTGATTGTTATTATAATTTTAGCGTTTGGCGGTTTAGGGCTGTTTTTACGCTCGCTCAAATCTATTGATACTTAAATAGTTACCACGCTTTGTTTTAAATACAATTTTAATTATAGGCATTTAACATGATGTTCTAATGCCTAAGCTAATACATTAATAATGTAATCCTTCCTATTTACTGCTTAACCAGTAACGTATTTTAAAGAGATTTATGTGAACAACTCAATACAGCTAAAACTAATTGCTACTCACTTATTAGCACAAAGAGAAGAAAACCCAGCACGTTCAAACTTTCCTAAAGAGTTAGTACTAGACTCGACTGACGATGCGATAGAAGTACAAAAGTTGATGATTTATTTAAATGATCAAACTGTATATGGCTGGAAGTGTATGCTGCCTTTAGATGATGGCTCAATTATATTAGCGCCTCTTTTACATGCACCTATAAAACAAGCTGAAAATTGCCCACTGTATACAACAAATAACAAAGCGCTGATAGAACCAGAAATTGCATTTATTTTACAAAGCGATTTACCAAGTAATAAAACCTATACAAATGAAGACGTAGATACTGGATTTGCCAGCGCCCATTTAGCACTTGAGCTTATTCAAAAAAGGTTTGATGAAGGCACTCCAAGCACTCACATTGAAAAGCTGGCTGATGGCCTATCTAATCAAGGCGTGTATTTAGGCCCACAAATAGATAAAGCCAAAGCGTATAACGCAAATACTGTAAATATTAACGTTAAGCAAACTGAGCTGGAGTTAAACTTGGCAGGTGTGCATCCTGCAGAACTTGCGCAGCTTCCACTTTATTGGGCGGTTAATTACTTATCAGCAAAGGGAATTAATTTAAAAACTGGGCAAGTGTTTATAACAGGCTCTTATTGTGGTGTTGTTGAGCTTAATACAGATCAGTTAACCACGGTTAGTTACGAAGACTTAGGGTCTGTTAGCACTACGTTTTTATCAAAGTAAATTTAGCGTTACTTAATAGATAAATCATATTTTAAAATAAGCGCATCTATGTAACGGGTGCGCAAAGTGTGTTGTTTTTCATGATCGGCGCCATGCCCTAACGCTTTGTTTAAAAGCTTCATGGCGGGGTGTAGTTGTGCTCTTTCTTCTTGGTTTAAACTCGCTTTACTGCGCAGTTCTGTAATGTCGTCAACTAATAGTCTGCCAATATCTACCGAGACTATTTCGTCTATTAAACCATTCTGAGTAAGTACACCGTACTTACTGCATAAAAACTGTTGCCAAATTTGCTGTAAGTGCTCGTCTATTTCACAGCCAAATAGCTCTTCGCTAAACGCAAATCCTTGCTGAGCGAGCTTAGTTAGGCTTGCAGTATATTGCTGTGCAAAATAATTAAAAGCGTGGCTTGATGATTCTATTTTTTGTTTTAAAAGACCCAGCCCCCAATTAACACAGCCGCGCGGGTAATAGTCGTCATACTCTTCGCATTCATACAAGCCTGAATATGAGCTGCAGCTAAGTTGGCTTTTAATACAGTAACTTGGTTTTGGGAAAACACTTCGCTCTTGCCAAGCTAAAAGTGTATCTGCATCTATATTTAATGCTTGGCACAGTTCATCGGTGTTATAAAAATGAGTTGCTAAGTAGTCAGATAAACGCATAAAGCCTCTGGTATCGTTAAAAATAAAATACTGTTTATATATACAGTTATTCATTTTGTAATACCAAACTTAATAATAC
>NZ_JACJDN010000250.1:0-5474 GCF_014163565.1 Pseudoalteromonas sp. SR45-5
CAAAAGCGGCATGCAGTACATATCAAAACAAATACTTAGTCCTGAAACACTCGCTTTTATAAACAAAAAAGCCACTCAGTGAGTGGCTTTTAGTCTAGTTGAGTTAATTACTCAACTACGTATACGTGTTGATTAAGCATTGCCCGGATTAGGGTTCGACTTTTCAGCTTGTATGCGCATGTAAATCTCTTCACGATGCACTGATACGTCTTTTGGTGCATTAACACCGATTCGAACTTGATTTCCTTTAACACCTAGAACAGTAACTGTTACTTCGTCACCAATCATTAGGGTTTCACCTACTCTACGAGTTAGTATTAGCATTCTCTTGCTCCCATGTTCCAATAAAAATTATAAGATTCCGCTTAAACATACTAATGAAAATTAGACTGAAAAGTAAGTAAAAACTCGCAATCTATCCATTTTCTGTTAAAAATGCCTTGTGTAATGCACGAACAGCCAACTCTAAGTACTTTTCATCTATTAAAACTGAAATTTTAATCTCTGAAGTCGAGACTAAAACCACATTAATATTTTCCTGCGCTAATGCATCAAAAAATAAACTAGCGACACCAGAATGTGATTTCATACCCATGCCAACAGCAGAAACTTTAGCTACCGCTTGCAATCCGCTTATATTTTGAGCACTGAGCTGAGCTTGATCTTCACTCAATAATTCAAGTGCTTGCAGATAATCATTCGAGTGCACAGTAAAAGCATAGTCTATTTTTTCAAAGTTATGATTAACTTGATTAATCATATCTATTTCGATGCCATTTTCGGCAAAAAGTTTCAATATTTTTGAAAGATATTGCGTGCCCGTTGGCACACCTTGTACCTTAATTAAACATTCGTCACGATTAAACGCAATCCCCGATACAACCTTGCTTGGCATATCGTTCTCCTCAAAACTTATTAATGTACCTTCATCGGGATTAAAGCTCGAAAGCACCCTAAGTGGCACATTATGTTTTCCTGCGGCTTCTACTGAGCGAATATGCAAAACTTTCGCCCCTAAACTTGCCAGCTCTAGCATTTCGGCAAAGGTAACTTGGCTCATTCTGCGCGCGTTAGGTTCAACACGAGGATCTGTAGTATATACGCCGTCAACGTCTGTATAGATCTGGCATTCGTCAGCTTTTATAGCCGCAGCTATTTCCACAGCCGATGTATCGGTGCCGCCGCGCCCAAGCGTTGTAATATTGCCCTCAACATCACGCCCCTGAAACCCAGCAATAATAGCAATACGATTATGCTCAAGCTCATGCTTCAAACGCGTAGCAGCAACCTCTGCAATACGAGCTTTACCAAACATGTTATCGGTTAAAATATTGACTTGATCGGCTAATAAGCTCACAGCAGAGTGGCCACGTTTTATAATAGCCATAGCAAGTAGTGATACAGAAACCTGCTCTCCGGTGCTAATAAGTACATCTAGTTCACGGCTACTCGGGCGAGTATCGATTTGTTTGGCGAGATTAATTAAGCGGTTGGTTTCTCCCGACATAGCCGAGAGCACCACAACCACTTGGTGTCCTTGTTGTCTGGTTTTTACAACAAGGTCGGCGACCGCTTCAATTCTCTCTATCGAGCCGACCGAAGTGCCACCGAATTTTTGAACAATAAGCGCCACTTAGGCTTAAGTACGCTCAGTTAACCAAGCTGTAACGCTATCTAGTGCAGCAGCAAGGTTTTGTGGCTCACTACCACCGGCTTGTGCCATATCTGGACGACCGCCACCTTTACCACCTACTTGGCCTGCCATGTGGTTAACTAACTCACCGGCTTTTACTTTGCCTGTTAAGTCTTTAGTTACACCAGCAATTAGGCTTACTTTGTCGCCACTGGCAACACCAAGAGCAATAACACCTGAGCCAATTTTGTTTTTAAGGTCATCAACCATACCGCGAAGTGCTTTAGATTCAGTACCTTCAACATTTGCTACAAGTAGCTTAACGCCGTTAATTTCAACAATCGAATCAAGTAAAGATGCACCCGCTGCACTTGCTAACTTATCGTTAAGTTGCGCAATTTGCTTTTCAAGGCCTTTAGATTTTTCAAGCAACGCAGTTACTTTTTCAAGTACCGATGCGCTATCGCCTTTAACTAAAGCAGCTACATCATGTAATTGTTGCTCTTGCTCGCTAACATAAGCAACTGCATCAGCACCAGTTACCGCTTCAATACGGCGAACGCCTGCTGCAATACCACTTTCAGATACTATTTTAAATAAACCAATATCGCCTGCGCGCTCAACGTGAGTACCACCACAAAGCTCAATAGAGTAGTCGCCAATAGTAACTACACGTACTTCGTCATCATACTTTTCGCCAAACAACGCCATAGCACCTTTCGCTTTAGCATCATCAATAGCCATAAGCTCAGTATTAAGTGCAAAGTTACGACGAATTTCGTCATTAACTACACGCTCAATTTCACGTAGCTCATCTTTAGTAACCGCTTCAAAGTGCGAAAAGTCAAAACGTAAACGATCAGGCTGAACAAGTGAGCCTTTTTGGCCTACATGGTCGCCTAATAATTGACGTAGTGCTTCGTGTAAAATATGTGTAGCTGTGTGGTTTTTCTTAATGCTATCGCGGCGTGCATCATCAATAGTCGCATCCACTTTATCGTTAACACCAATGCGGCCTTGCACAGTACCGTGGTGAGCAAAAGCATTACCAAGTTTAGTGGTATTAGTAACATTAAATTCGCCACCAGCAACTGTAATAGTACCCGTGTCGCCCGTTTGGCCGCCTGATTCAGCGTAAAACGGTGTGCGGTCTAATACTACAATACCTTGTTGACCATCTTCTAATAACTGAACAGCTTCGCCACCGGCAAAAATTTCTACCACTGTCGCGCTATGGTGCGTGCTGTCGTAGCCTTTAAACTCAGTAAGCTTTTCTGATTTTAATTGCTCATTGTAATCAGCACCAAACTTACCCGCTTGTTGCGCTGTTTTACGTTGTACAGCCATGCACTCTTCAAAACCTTGATGATCAATCGTCATCTGGCGCTCACGCGCAACATCGGCCGTTAAATCAGCTGGAAAACCATACGTGTCGTAAAGTTTAAATACTAAGTCGCCCGGTATAATATCGCCTTTAAGGTCACTTAAGCTTTCTTCTAAAATAGCTAAGCCACGTTCAAGTGTTTTACCAAACTGTTCTTCTTCAATGCGTAATACTTTTTCGATAATTTCTTGTTGCTTAGCAAGCTCTGGGTACGCTTGCCCCATTTGCTCAATTAGCGCAGCAACTAACTTATAGAAAAACGAACCTTGCGCACCTAACTTATTACCGTGGCGCACAGCACGACGAATAATACGACGTAGTACATAACCACGACCTTCGTTAGATGGCATAACACCGTCAGAGATTAAAAACGCACACGAACGAATATGATCCGCCACTACGCGTAGTGACTTATCGTCCATATCTTGCGCGTTAGTTACACTTGCAGCTGCTGCAATTAAGCCTTGGAATAAATCGATTTCGTAGTTTGAATGCACACCCTGCAAAATTGCAGAAATACGCTCAAGGCCCATTCCCGTATCAACAGACTGCTTAGGCAGTGGCAGCATAGTACCGTCGCTTTGACGGTTGTATTGCATAAATACAAGGTTCCAAATTTCAATGAAACGGTCGCCGTCTTCCTCTGGAGAGCCCGGAGGTCCGCCCCAAATGTGTTCGCCATGGTCATAAAATATTTCAGAACACGGACCACATGGACCGGTATCGCCCATAGACCAAAAGTTATCTGAGGTCGCAATACGAATAATACGATCTTCACTTAAGCCAATATCTTTTGACCAATACTCAAACGCTTCTTCATCATCGTGATAAATAGTAACAAGCAGTTTTTCTTGAGGTAATTTAACAACCTCAGTTAAAAACTCCCACGCAAACTTAATCGCGTCTTGCTTAAAGTAATCGCCAAAGCTGAAGTTACCTAACATTTCAAAAAATGTATGGTGGCGAGCAGTGTAGCCTACGTTTTCTAAATCGTTATGCTTACCGCCAGCACGTACACAACGCTGCGAGCTTGTCGCACGTGTATAAGGGCGGCTTTCTGCGCCTAAAAATACATCTTTAAATTGCACCATGCCGGCATTATTAAATAACAACGTGGCATCGTTACCCGGTATAAGCGAGCTAGAAGGTACTATTTGATGTTGCTTGCTGGCAAAAAAGTCTAAAAACTGTTGCCTAATTTGTGCGGTAGTCATGTGCTGCATTTGAAAGTCTCACCTGTATTTACTGTGCTTGCATTGCAAAATTAATTTCATCGTAGCTAAAACCCCGATACATTAAGTAGCGCACGCGCTTAGCTTTATCTTTGTAATCGAGATCTGGCGGTGTATTCGAATATTTTTTATTGTACGCATCCTGCGCAAGCTCAAACCAATCTATTTCAAGCTCTTCAACTACCATTTCAAGTAGCGAACGATCAATCCCTTTGCCCATAGCTTCGCTTTGTATTCGCTTAAGCCCGTGGCATTTAAATATGTGTTTTCTTACAAAGCCTTCACAGTATCGCTGCTCGTTAATAAAATTGTGCTTTTCGCACCAATCAAGCAGCGTTTCAATAAACTCTTCTGTCGCTTCTTTTTGCTGTAATTTGAGCGTTAACTCACGACGCGAATATTCTTGGCGCCCTAGTAACCAAAGTACATAGTTTTTTAGTTTTTGCTTTAATTTATCATCCATTAAGCGTCAAAACGCCCGCTTGTTTCACTGCTAAGTGGCTTAACATTAATGTCGTCACTTAATGGTACAACAGGCATAAAAATGGCTTGATAAGATACAAAAAAGCTAATGTAGCAAATCGGCATTAAAATCAACAGTGGTAAGAACGATAAGAACATCGAAAGCGCCATAAATAATGCGCAAATAAGGCCAAAAACGCCAAGTGGCAAAATGTTATGATAAAACACCATTAACGATTTTTTAAGCGCCGTTAAAATGCGTGTTTCTTTACTAAAATAAACAAGTGGCACAGCGTACGCAAATGCCGTTAAATAAATTAGCATTGCCATAAAAAATAAAATTACATTCGCGCCCGAAATACTCTCAAGCATTTGTTCTAGCGCCACGTTTGGATCAAGTCCTGGTTGGCTCATAACAGCCACTGCATCGGCAAATAAGCCATTAGCAAGTAACGCCATTAAAATGCCCGCACCCATTTGGTAAAGTGCTAAGCGTAATAACCCTAAACGATTTCCTTTAGCCGTAAATGGCTTGAGAATATCGGCTAGCATAATTTTTCCGCCCTGTTGCTTACTAAGCACCGCTTGGTAAAACCCTGCGGTTAAAAATGGCGTAGCGAGTGCTGCTACTACTTGCAGCAGCGGTAAAAATAAAGACAGCAGCCCTACAATACCAATAAATAAATGCATAAAAATAAAGGTTGCTGGCTGGGTTTTAAAAATAAGCCATCCGGCTTTTAACCACTTTAGCCCTGCATCGGCT
>NZ_JACJDN010000251.1:0-5470 GCF_014163565.1 Pseudoalteromonas sp. SR45-5
TACAGTAATTAGTGAATAACTATGAAAAGTAATTAGCAGCGCTTATAAAAATTCATCAATATTTCATTTTGATTGATTAAGCTATGCCGTTGCCTTTAAAATTACAGGTAAATTAATTTATAAAATTTTTATGATACCGGTGTCAAAAGCTAAAAATTGCGTTATCATCTGCACATAAAATTATAAAAACAGCACTTTTTTTGCATTTTTAGTTATACTATTTGCGCTTTAATTTAGTGTGAATAAGTAGTATTAAGAGTTTTGCTTTTATAAAAAACATTTTTAAATCAATTGATTGAAAAAAATAGAGGATATTTCCATGTCTAACCGAACGCAACTAGCAAGTTGGCAAGCACTAGAACAAAGTGCAGCTAAGATGAAACAAACACATCTAAAAACGTTATTTGCACAAGATGACACGCGCTTTTCTCAGTTTTCTACTCAAGTACCAGGCGTATTATTCGACTATTCTAAGCAACTTATTGATAATGATGTTTTTGCTAACTTAATGTCGCTTGCTAAAGAATGCGATATTGCATCGTGGCGCGATAAAATGTTTAGCGGTGAAAAAATAAATATCACTGAGGATCGCTCAGTTTTGCATACGGCACTTCGTAATCGTGCTCACACTCCATTAATTGTTGATGGCGAAAACGTGACACAAGCCGTAGACAACGAGTTAGCTAAAATTAAAGTGTTTGTAGAAAAAGTTCGTAGCGGTAAATGGTTAGGCTATACCGGCAAAGCGGTAAAAGATGTTGTAAGTATTGGTGTTGGTGGCTCTAACCTTGGTCCACAAATGGCAACTGAGGCATTAAAAGCACTTGCTGATGATACGTTAAATGTTCACTACGTATCTAATGCTGACGGTGTACAAATTTCGTCTATATTAAAAGCCATTGACCCTGAAACAACATTATTTGTTATTTCGTCAAAAACATTTACTACGTCAGAAACCATGACAAACGCAAAGACGGCGGTTGACTGGTTTTTACAAACAACAAAAGATGAAAGTACAATTGCAAAGCATTTTGTTGCAGTAAGTACAAATTTAGAAAAAACGGCAGCCTTTGGTATCAGCGACGAAAACGTATTCACTATGTGGGATTGGGTTGGTGGTCGCTTTTCACTTTGGAGTGCGATAGGCTTACCAATTGCTTTATATTTAGGGTACGACGCCTTTGAAGCAATTTTAGAAGGTGCGTTTGAAATAGACGAGCACTTTAAATCAGCGCCGTTTGAGCAAAATATACCATTAATTATGGCATTGCTTAGTGTATGGAATACGAGCTTTTTAGGTTATACAGCGCAAGCTATATTACCGTACGATCAAGCACTGCATATGTTGCCTGCGTATTTACAGCAAGGCGAAATGGAAAGTAACGGTAAACACGTTAACTTTGCAGGCGAAACGGTACCTTATACTACGGTTCCAATTATTTGGGGCATGACGGGTATTAATGGCCAGCACGCATTTTATCAGTGTTTACACCAAGGTAATGTAATTGTACCTGCAGATTTTATTGCATCAGTTAAGCCACAAGTGAATGTTGATAAGCATCACGATATTTTATTATCGAACTTCTTTGCTCAAACAGAAGCGATGATGAGTGGTGTAGATGCAGCGCAAGTTACAGCTGATTTAACCGCTAAGGGTAAATCGCAAGCAGAGATTGATGAGTTATTAAATCATAAAATTCATCAAGGCAATCGTCCTACAACGTCTATGCTATTAGATACAGTAGATGCTAAAACAGTGGGCCGTTTAATTGCACTGTATGAGCATAAGATATTTTGCCAAGGCATTATTTTAGAAATATGCTCGTTTGACCAATGGGGTGTAGAGCTGGGTAAAGGTTTAGCATCTAAAATTGAGAGTGAACTCACTGATGATAGCGTGAAACACGCTCATGATAGTTCTACAAACGGCTTAATGGCGTACTACAAACAAAACCGTACGCAGTAAAAAATTCGCTTACGCAAGTAAGTAAACCGAGTACCTTTGAACGGGTAGCGCTGGAGTGCTTAGGGTCTGTATTTTTGTGAGAGGAGATACAGGGCCCCTAAGGCTCATTTAATTAGCGCAATGATAAACAATAATAATAAATCATCGATACAGAACAATTCAGCAGGCTTTTATTTAAATACAGCTATAAAAGCCATCTAATCTAGCAATAAATAGGCATACCCGCGCATTTACAAAATGTACTGGGTATCACAACGTAGAGAGTAACTATGCTTAATCCTTTTGATATTATAATTTTTGGGGGCGGTGGTGATCTTGCGTTACGCAAATTGCTACCTGCAATGTACAGAGCATATCAAGAAGGTAACTTACCTGAAGGCTCACGTATCCTACCAACAGTGCGCGAAGAATCGAAACGTGCTGAATACATAGAAACAGCGCATAAAGCATTACAAGAATTTTTAAGCAAAGGTGAGTTTAACGCTAAAGATTGGAAAGCGTTTTCTACTTTTTTAGAGCCAGTGGTAAGTAATGTTACAGAAGCAGACGACAACTGGGATGTACTAAAAGGCATTTTAGATGAGCACGAAAGCACTAAGTCTCGCGTGTTTTACTTATCGCTTCCGCCTGCTGTTTACGGCACATGTTGTGAAATATTATCGACTAAAGGTTTAATTACCCCTACATCACGCGTTGTTGTTGAAAAGCCAATTGGTTATTGCGGTGATTCTGCTGAAGCAATTAATGGAAAAATTGCAGAGTTTTTTAATGAAGAACAAATTTTCCGTATTGACCATTACTTAGGTAAAGAAACAGTACAAAACTTAATGGCGCTGCGTTTTTCAAACTCATTGTTTGAAAATATGTGGGATGCTAAATCTATTGATAATATTCAAATTAGCTTATCAGAAACGGTTGGCCTTGAAAGCCGCGCTGGTTTTTATGATAAAGCCGGTGCACTTCGTGACATGGTTCAAAACCACTTATTACAACTACTTTGCTTAGTTGCAATGGAGTCGCCTAATAAGCTTAACGCTAACAGCATTCGTAACGAAAAACTAAAAGTATTAGAAGCACTTCGCCCGCTTGTAGATGGTGATGTTGATGAAAATATTGTTCGTGGTCAATACGTACCAGGTGACTTAAACGGTAAAATTGTACCGGGTTACTTAGAAGAGCTAAATGAAGGTTCTAGTAAAACAGAAACGTTTGTAGCTATTCGCGCGCATATTGATAACTGGCGCTGGGCAGGTGTTCCATTTTACCTTCGTACGGGTAAACGTATGGCTAAGCGCTGTGCAGAAATTGTGGTTGAATACAAAAAAGTATCTCACAATATCTACGAAGATAACGTGGGTAATATCGAGCCAAATCGTCTTGTTATTCGTTTGCAGCCAGAAGAAACAATTCAACTAACGCTTATGTCTAAGCGCCTTGATAATCTTCAAATGCAACTTGAGCCAGTAACAATGAATATTGAGCTTTCACAAGCTTACAGCAATGGTTTCCACTCAGATGCGTACAAGCGTTTAATGCTTGATGCCGCTGCTGATAACCCGTCGTTATTTATTCACCGTGATGAAGTTCGTCAAGCGTGGAAGTGGATTGATCCAATCATCGACCGTTGGCAAGACAAAGGCAAGCCTGCGCTTTACCGTGCTGGTAGCTGGGGACCTGATGATGCTGATGAATTATTGGCAGAAAACAATCATGTATGGTTTAACACAGGCGATAAGGTATAAGCATGGCAACACTAGTTGAAAAGTTTTTTGACGATAAAGACGCGTTAACAGCTGAGCTTTCTGCAACGCTTGAGCAATCACTACGTGATGGTATTAAAAACGATGGCCGTGCTGTACTCATGGTATCAGGTGGCTCGTCGCCAGCACCCGCTTATAAGCATTTATCAACGCTTGATTTAGATTGGCAACATGTTGATGTTGCTATGGTTGATGAGCGTTGGGTAGATCCAAACCATGAAAAAAGTAATGAAGCATTTATTAAAAGTACTTTATTACAAAATCATGGTAGTGCTGCCAACTTTATTACTATGAAGAACGCTGCAGCAACGGCTCAACAGGGCGCACAAGAGTGTGAAGCGGCTTATAGCGAGCTAAAAAGCCCATATGATGTAACTATTTTAGGTATGGGCCCAGATGGCCATACAGCGTCGTTATTCCCAAATGCAGACGGTTTAGAGCATGGTTTAACAACTGAGCAAACAGTATGTGCGATTAATGCGATACAAAGTGATGTGACGGGTAGTATTACTGAGCGAATGACATTAACTTTAAATGCCATTGCGCAATCTAAAGTGGTTAAGCTTTTAATTAGCGGTGAAGAAAAACTCGCTGTTTATAAGCAAGCAAAAGCGGGCGGCGATGTTAATGACATGCCACTTCGCGCCGTGCTTAATCACCCAAGTATAAATATTGAAGTATATTGGGCGCCTTAATTTAGATGCCAATTTAACTTTTGAAGGCCGCTTATATAAGCGGCCTTTTTTATTTGCTTAAATTTAAGCCTAAACACTGCAAAAAAATAGCTTTGAACTGTTAACCAATGTTAATGAATAACTTTGGTTTGTATTAAAATTAACCATGAAGTGTGTTGTTTTTGAACAAAATTTATGAGTTTGAGCTGTATGTTTTTTAGCAACGTTCAGATTTAGTTAAATTTTATTTTTTCATGATTGTTGTCATAAAAGTTTCCCTTCCTTTTTTAGCTCAAAAGCATTAGCCTAAAGGCATTAACAATGAAACATATAAATTAAAATAAACGGAGCAGTAACATGGCGGAGCAACAAGTACAGCCTTTACACAACGAAAAACATGCCAACACTAAAATTCAAAACGGCATCAATGTAGAATTCATGAAAACTCAACACTTAGTGCCAGTAGTTGCACATGAGTTTGCACGTGTAGCAAACGAGTTTCCAATGTCATTCGTTAAAAATAACGAAACCGGCACTTTTCAAGCAGTTGCTATGTTTGGCTTAGAGCCAGGCGAAAACCTTTTTGTAGAAGATGGTAAATGGACTGCAGCATTTGCACCTATGGCATCTACTCGTTACCCACTTGGTTTAGTTAAACACCCAGATCAAGATCAATACGGTATCGTAATTGACGAAGCAAGTGCGCTTGTTGGTGAAGACGAAGGTAATGCATTATTTGAAAACGGCGAAGAAACAGATTACCTAAAACGTCGTAAAGAAGCGCTAGTATCATTTATTGAGTTTTCTCAAGTAACTGAAGCGTTCACTAAATTCCTTGCTGATAAAGAGCTACTAATTGCGCAAACGCTAACAGTAGACATTAAAGGCGAGAAAAAAGACATCAACGGTATTTACCTTATCGATGAGAAAAAACTAAACGAGTTAAGCGATGCTGATTTCTTAGAGCTTCGTAAACGTGGTTACTTAGCACCAATTTACTCGTTCTTAACGTCTACTCACCAAGTAGCACGTTTAGCGCGTTTAAAAGCTAAACAAGCTTAATTACAAAC
>NZ_JACJDN010000252.1:0-5451 GCF_014163565.1 Pseudoalteromonas sp. SR45-5
AGCAAGGCGGCTGTTATCCACCCTGCTGTGCCCCCGCCTGCGATTACGACGTGTTTTATTGGTTTCATATTATTGTCCACGTTTACAGTTTAAAGCTTTGTTAAGTTTGATAAAGTAGCTATAAAAAAGCCCTTGTAAAACAAATTACAAGGGCTCCTACACACAACCTTTATTATAGCTGGTAGCTAAAGCCTAACAAGTAAGTGCGACCGTAATCTTGGTAGTCGCGAACTTGTAGCGCGTTATCGCCAGAAAGCGATGTGAACGGCTCTTCTGTTAAGTTTTGAACTTGGAACTGAATTGATAAACCTTCAAGGCTCTCAACCCCTGCTTCAGAGAAGTCATAACCTGCCTGAATATCCCAAATTGTTTCGCCGATAATATTCACTTGCTCTGTATTAAAGCCTAATCCGTAAACATCACCTTTGAAGTCACTACGCTTACGCATGCTGGTTCGTAATTGCATGCCATTCATCTCGTAGTAAACCGTTAAGCTTTGAATTTTATCTGATAGACCCGGTAGTTCGTACTCATTGCCATTTCCATCTTCAATATCAGATTCAATACCTGTATGACTAGCAATTAAGCCAAAGCCTTCAAGAGACGGGTGGAAAATTTTAAATGGTAACGCTAGAGATATCTCGTAACCGTATAGGTCACCGCCGCCGCCATTTACTTTGCCACTGCCAGTACCTTCTGACGTAGCTGGTACTTCACCTGTTGATGGGTCCGCAACACCCGACATATCAATCGCGTAAGTACCGTCAAAAATCCACTGGGTTAAGTCTTTATAGAAAAATGCAGCAGAGAAGTAACCTTCATCACTAAAGTAGTTTTCATAAGATAAATCGTAGCCTGTTGCTTCTTTAGGTTCTAAATTAGGGTTACCACCCGATACAGACCAAAAGTTACCGTTTTCATCCGGTGTATCATTATATGATGCATTAACAGAGGCGTTCATTTCATCTATACGCGCACGTGAGATTGTTTTAGCTGCGCCAAAACGTATTGTTTGCTGCTCATCAATCGCAAGTGATAAATTTAAGCTTGGTAAAACGTGAGAATAATCGTGACCAATATCTGTAGGTGAAGTAATGACTAGACCAGTATTCCCATCTACACCAAAAGCATTACCTTGAGAGGATTGATCTGTATGAACATAGCGCACCCCAACATTACCAGTTAATGGAAGACCACTTACTTCTGCATTAATATTAGCTTGTGCAAATGCTGAGGTGATTTCTTCTTTTACTGTCCACGACTTAGTTGCATGAGTTGAGCTAGTTAAACTTTCGTCAAGGGTTTCATAGTAACCATCATTAACTAAACCATTTACATCGTAGGCTATCATGTCGCCTAGCCCAATAAAGTCAAGGCCAACACTGCCTAAACGGTATTGCTCAGGTACACTAAGCATTCCTGGGTTTTCAAGAGAAAAATCAGTTAAAGTCAAGAAGTAACCTTGCGAAGATTTAGACTTTTCACGCTCTTTATAACCTAAGCCAAATTCAATTGAGCTAATGTATTCGTTTTCTAGTACCTTAGACGCTGCAAGTTTTAATGTAACTAATTCATCTTCAATAGTTGGAGCATTAATAAAACCGTCTTGAGCTTGGTTTTCATACTCTGTGCCAGTTAATCCATATGCATCATTTAGTGCAGAGCTTGCACCCCACGAAAGCGGCCCACCTAATTGAATTAGATCATAATCGCTGTAATCTAAGTCATGTGAAAAAGTAGCGCCAGTATTGCCACCATTAAAAGCATAACCTAAGTTATCTGCTACACCGCGAGAATCACCACGCCCTGTACCTGAGTAGCTTTCTATACTCCAAATTTTACGGTCAACTTGCGAGTAGCTTGCGTCAAATTCTACTGACCATGAATCATCAATATCGTATTTAGTGTTAAATCCAAATGCAGTTAGTTCAGCATCACGCTCTTGGTAATCGTTACGCACAACAACACGTTGGCCTTGTGTTACAGCACTTGTTATAAATCCACTTTCTGCATCTACTATAGCACTGCTTGCATCAATACTACCTTGACCCCAAGCAAAAGGAACTTCAATGCCGCGCAAAATTTGCTCGTCTGTAAAGTCTACATACAACGCATCAAACGTCATATTTAGTTTATCTGTAGGCGCTGCCTCTAGAACAAGCATTGCTGAATCACGTTCAAGCGTTGATGAACGAACATATGGTTTAGCACCGCCTAAAATTGAATACGAGTTACCATCTTCAGCAGTGAATTCAGGGTACCCCCATGAATTCCAACGTTTTTCTTGGTTTGGCGAGCTCATGGTGTTTAGTGCAAATGCAATACCTATAGTGTCATCAGCAAACTGGTCGATGTATGAGAAAGTGCCACGGTAACCGTCGTCGTTGCCGTCAGGGTTTAATTTATCAAAGCTTGTTTGCTCATACTGTCCATTTACTTGAACAACACGTTCACCTTTACTTAGTGGGCGAACTGTTTGCATGTTAATTATGCCCGCAATACCCTCTGCATCTAAATTTGCACTTGGTGTTTTATAAACAGTTACACCGCTCATAATTTCTGATGGGTAAAGGTCAAATTCTACGCCGCGGTTATCACTAATAGATACTTGCTCGCGGCCATTAAATGTGGTGCCACTTTCGTTTTCACCAAAACCACGGATTGATACTCTACTTGCGCGACCATCTAGGCGTTGCGCTGTTAAACCTGGTAAGCGTGCAATAGACTCAGCAATAGATGAATCAGGTAGCTTACCTATATCTTCTGCTGAAATTGACTCAACGACTTGAGTAGAAAAACGCTTTGTGTTGATTGATTCTACAACACTGCCACGAAAGCCTTTTACTTCGATAACCTCAACGTCATCATTTTTAGCTGTATCTTCTTGTGCTGCTACAGAGGCAAAGCTTGCTAATCCTGCAGTAGCCATTGCCAACGTTAATATACTTGGTTTGAACATAGACATGATGTTTTTCCCGTTACCCATATTGTGATACTCGCTTCTTTATTTGAGTGATAGTCAAACAGGCGAGCTAATTTTGTTGTCAGGATGAATATTAACGCCAGCTTTATTTTATTAACAACTTTATGCATACGTATTCAACAGTTATAGCACGACTTCAGATTAATAAAAACCTTGCCAAACAAACATTAAACAATTGATTTTGTTGTAAATAAAATTATTGAAAATGACGCAATCAACATTACATGTAAAATCTACTGTATCAAAAACTAAAAGTTAACAGGACGCAATGTAAACAAAGTGAAACTAATTAGTATCGCTATTTAGAATGAGAAATATTAGACACAATTCAAATGTTTAATTGGTCAGACCATTAAATTCAAAACATAAAATATATTTTCTCTTGTATGACAAACCGTTATGTTTAATAAAAGTCAGAAAGTAAGTGAGCACCATAATTGGTAAAAATCCAACACATAAATAAAACACCTTTAAACTAGCTATAAGTACTTATTTTTAATAATTTAATTGCGTTAATTTTAGTGCATACGTATGCAGACTTTTTACAGTGTACAAGGCTTCACGTATGCTTTTTGCAAATAACGTGATTAATCGTAATCACAAATAAAAATAGTCTAAATACTGTGTGGAATGACGGAGAAAAGCATGACCCAAAAGCAGTGGTATAAAGGTGCGGTTATTTATCAAGTTTATCCGCGTAGCTTTCAAGATAGCAACAACGATGGCATTGGTGATTTAAGAGGGATTATTAATCGTATTGATTACATTAAAAGCTTAGGCGTTGATGCTATTTGGATTTCACCTTTTTTCAAATCGCCAATGAAAGACTTTGGCTATGATATTAGCGACTATCGTGACATTGACCCGCTTTTTGGTGACCTAAATGATTTTGATGAGCTAATAAGCGAAGCCCACACTCGTAATATTAAAATAATTATTGATCAGGTGTTAAGCCATACATCAGATCAACACCAATGGTTTACTGATAGCCGTGAAAATCAAAATAACAGTAAAGCCGACTGGTATGTTTGGGCTGACGCAAAAGATGATGGAACAGCCCCAAACAACTGGCTATCTATTTTTGGTGGTGGTGCTTGGCAGTGGGAGCCTCGTCGCGGGCAATACTACCTACATAATTTTTTAACCGAACAACCGGATCTTAACTTTCATAACCCAGATGTTCGAAAAGCTGTGCTTGATAATGTTGAGTTTTGGCTTAAAAAAGGCGTTGATGGTTTTAGGCTTGATGCAATTAATTTTTGCTATCACGACGCGCAATTACGTGATAATCCGGCTAAACCAAAAGATAAGCGCCAGGGTCGTGGTTTTAGTGAAGATAATCCGTATGCATTTCAGTACCATTACTACAATAATACTCAGCCTGAAAATATTGAATTTATGCAAGATATTCGCACATTACTTAATAAATACCCAGGTACTGTATCGCTTGGCGAAATCTCATCAGAAGATTCATTAGCTACAATGGCGCAGTACACCCAAGGTGGCGACAAACTGCACATGGGTTATAGCTTTGAGCTATTAACAAATGATTACTCAAGTGAATATATTAGAACTACGGTTCAAACTCTAGAACAACGTATGACTGAAGGCTGGCCATGCTGGGCATTTAGTAATCATGATGTAGAGCGCGTAGCGAGCCGCTGGAGCGAAAATGGCGAAGTAAACCCTCAACAATGTAAAATGCTAACCGCCCTATTAGCTTCTCTTCGCGGCAGCGTGTGTATGTATCAAGGTGAAGAGCTAGGTCTGGGTGAAGCAAGTGTGGCATTTGAAGATTTACAAGACCCATACGGCATTACATTTTGGCCTAATTTTAAAGGGCGTGATGGCTGTAGAACACCAATGCCTTGGGATCTAGCTGATTCATCTCATGCAGGTTTTAGTGAAGTAAAACCTTGGCTACCCGTTGATAATGCACATAAGCAGCAATCAGTAGCTATACAAACAGATGATAACAACTCAATTTTAAATGCCTACCGTGAGTTTATGGCATGGCGAAAAAGCCAAACAGTTTTACTTGAAGGTGATATTGAATTTATAGAAACGCCAGAGCCTGTGCTTGCTTTTTATAGAACGCTTGGAAAGCAAAGAATGCTTTGTATGTTCAATCTCAGCGCTAAGCAAACAAGTATTGATATGCCAACATCAATCGTTAAAGAATACACCGAGCTTAGCCACCACAGCGCAAAGTTAGACCAAGGCACCACAACGCTTGAGCCTTACGCATGTTTTTACGCTCAGTGTTAATGACTCAAAAGTTGCGTTTAATGTTTACCTAAGTGCGTTACACACGAAAAAGCCCAAGCTATTCACTTGGGCTTTTTTGTATTTAACGCATTCTAGTGACTTTTAGTTTCACCATTTAGACATTCAGTTAAAGCAAATAATACGGCTGATATTACAAACTTAAAATATCCTCATAGTAGAAATAAACAATGACGCTTATG
>NZ_JACJDN010000253.1:0-5445 GCF_014163565.1 Pseudoalteromonas sp. SR45-5
TAAATGTGTAGGCCGCCATTGTTTTATTTTTAGAATAAACGGCTTTATTTGAACCCACAGTATGAAGTTTATTAAGAGCTACTTGCTCTGCTGTTTGGCTAGTAACCGATTGGCTAAATAAATCGCGTAGTGTATTACCCTGCTCTTTTTGAGCATAAATAATAGTAGACGAATCGCTCGCCCAGTAAGCACCCTCTGGCTGATTACCCATCCAATCCGGATCGGCCATTGCTTGTTCTAGCGTTATTTTTTGTGAGCCGATATCTGCTGGCGTGTTTACAACCGCAGCAATTTTAGTTGCTGGTAAAGCACTTTGCTGTGTTGAAGAGGTATTAGCGGTAGCGCTACAACCTGCAAGCATAACACTTGAGGCAACAGCTAAGGCCACTAACGTTTTAGATGAAGAAAAATTAAAAATCATAGTGCTTCTATACGGTTATTATAATTAAGCCGTATTTAAGCAGAAGCACTTAAGTTATTGCAATTTTTTAAGATAAATAGCCATTAAACAGGGTAAAGCTCAGTTTACTAGCGCTTCTCTTGTTAACAGGCGTTATTCAATTACCAAATCAAGCCAAACCATGCGGTGATCGCTCGATGCGTTTCTATCTTTAATTAAGCGATACTCACTACTCATTTTAGTAGGCCAAAACACACCACCGTCCTTAATTTTTAAACCATAGTTTGATGGTAAAACGTAATCAACACGGGCTTGCCAATTAGCACTGTAATTTTGTGCATATGGCACATCATACTGCTCTTTAGCACCTTCGCTTTTTGGAACAAAGCTTGCGTTGATAAGTGGGTTTTTAAGTAATTGGTCGGTGGTATTTGTACGGGCTTTGTCCCCCTCAGGGGCTGCATTTAAATCGCCTAAAATAACAAAACGAGAGTGAACTGTTAAACCGCCCTTTTCGCCTTTATCGTCATAAATATACTTAGCATTTGAAACGTAATCGGCAATTAATCTTACTTCATCGTGGTTACGCTTGCCGTTTCTATCCTCTTCACCGTCAAATACAGGCGGTGTTGGGTGAGATGCAATAACATGAATTGTTTTATCATTTACGCTAATAGGTAAATCCCAAAACGATTTAGAACTGAGTCTAAGTGCTTGCCATTCTTGTGCGTTATACCAGTTTTCACCTGTTTTAGGCATCACAGGCATTTGTGCATTTGGCATGTCTTTATATTTAAAGGTTTGAAGGGTTCTTACTTTATCAAAATTAATTGGGTATTTTGACAAAATAGCCATACCATAATGCCCTTCAAAAAAGCCAAAGCCTTGTGCATCGCCCATCACGCCATTTTTATTGCCATCGTTATCTAAATCAAACTCGGTAGCTAGGCCTGTATTTACTGGTGCAATATAAGAGTAAGGGTAGTTAATAGCGGCTTGTTTTTGCTGACCTACATTTAAATAATGCTGATTAAAGTATTCAATGCCTTGCTCTTTTGGGATGTAATCAAATTCGTTAAGTAAAATAATATCAGGGCGAACACGCTGAATAATTTCCGCTATGTTCTTAATTTGCTGGTGGTTAGCTTTAAGTGCATTAACTAAAGCATCACTTTTAACTTGCTCACCTTTAGGCGTGTGATTAGTTGCATCCATACTTACATTAAAAGTTGCAACACGAAGAGATTCCGATGCAAATGTATTTAAGCTAAATAATGCAGTAATGGCTAGCACACCAGATATTGTTTTTAGTTTCATTGTTTTACTTCACAAATTTAAAATTAGACTTTAACAGTATTACATATTCAAAGCCCATTTTTATGACAAAAAAATACCGGCTTAAGCCGGTATTTATATAAAGGTATGATAACTATTCACTGAGCACTAAATTGGCAGCTGCTTTTAAAATACCAGGATAATCTTGCTCTGGTAGGTACTCTGTAAGTTCACCAAGTTTGTCCGCAAGCTCACTCATATTAACAGCTGATACATTAATGTGGCCCATTTTACGACCTGGCTTAGCTGTTTTACCGTACCAATGGCTCGTTACATCAACCGTTTTTAATACTTCACTTGGAATACTTGGTTGGCCTAATACGTTTATCATCGCGGTAATGTGTTTAAGCTCTGTATTACCAAGCGGTAAGCCTGCAACAGCACGCATGTGGTTTTCAAACTGCGAGCAATGGCAACCTTGTTGCGTCCAGTGGCCAGAGTTATGTACGCGCGGTGCAATTTCGTTAACGAGTAACGTGCCTCTTACATCAAAAAACTCAATTGCTAATACGCCAACGTAGTTAAGCTCGTTTGCTATTTTTTTAAATGCATCGTTTGCTTGAGCTTCAACACTTTGATTATTTTTACCGGCAATAGAAAGCGTTAATACACCATTTGTGTGCTCGTTTTCTGTTAGCGGATAAATAGCAACATTACCGTGTTTGTCGCGCGCACCAATAATAGATACTTCACGATCAAACGGAATCATTTTTTCAGCAATAATCGTATGTGGCGCAAGCTCGGTGCCCGATGCAATAAAATCAGCCATTTGTGACCAAATCTCGTCTATTTGATCATCCGATTTTAAACGCCATTGGCCTTTTCCGTCGTAACCCGCTTGGCATGTTTTAATTACAAGTGGTTTACCTAGAGTTTTAACGGCAAGTTCTAAATGCGCTTTTTCAGTAATTAATTGGTACGGCGCACAAGTTACGTTTGTTTTATCAAGCAATGCCTTTTCAAGCGAGCGATCGCCACCGGTTTTAATAGCGGCTTTACCTGGGTAAAACTTATTACTGTTACAGCAAAGGGTTAAAACATCATCAGGAATGTGCTCAAACTCGGCAGTAATGGCATCAGCGTTTGATATTGCTTGCTCAAGCGACGTGTTATAAACCTCACCGGTTAGCGGGTGCATAATTTGTTTACTGCCTACATCGTACGCAACAACGTTTAAATTAAGCGGCGCTCCTGCAAGGCTCATCATACGTGCAAGTTGCCCTGCACCTAATATTAAAATATTCATTATTACTCTGCAGGGTTTGGATTAGCTAATATAGTGTCGGTTTGAGCTTTACGAAACGCTTCAATTTTTGCAAAAATTTCTGGATTTTGACATCCTAAAATTTGTGCAGCTAATAAACCCGCGTTTGCTGCGCCCGGCTCACCAATTGCAAGCGTACCTACTGCAACGCCTTTAGGCATTTGGCAAATAGATAAAAGTGAATCAACACCATTTAATGCTTTTGATTTTACAGGTACACCAAGTACAGGAAGCGACGTAAAAGCAGCCGCCATACCAGGTAAATGCGCTGCGCCGCCAGCACCAGCAATAATAACTTTAATACCACGTTCTGCGGCTGAACTTGCGTAATCAGCAAGTAATTGAGGAGTGCGGTGTGCAGACACGACTTTGGTTTCGTACTTAATGCCAAAATGCTCTAGCATAAGTGCTGCATGTTCCATGGTTGGCCAATCTGATTTTGAACCCATAATAATGCCAACAGTCATAAATACTCCTCAGTAATGTATTTTAAAAATAGCGGACTTATGTCCGGTTTTAGGCGGGTATTATACCCAAACCAAGTTTAATTGCGACTCACAAAAACAAAAAAGCCATGTTTAAACATGGCTTTTTTGAGTTAACGGGTAAATAGCTAATTAAGCTTCTTTACTCGCTAAGTATTCGGCGTAGTTGCCTCTAAAGTCGATAACTTTACCGTCTTTAATTTCCCAAATACGGGTTGCAACCGATGATACAAACTGACGGTCGTGGGAAACAAACATCAATGTACCCTCGTAAGCTTCAAGGGCTAAGTTAAGCGCTTCAATTGATTCCATATCCATGTGGTTAGTTGGCTCATCCATTAACAATATGTTTGGCTTATGCATCATAATTTTACCAAACAACATGCGGCCTTGCTCACCACCTGAAATTACTTTAACTGATTTTTTAATATCGTTTTGAGAGAATAACATACGGCCTAAGAAGCTACGAACCACTTGCTCGTCGTCGCCTTCTTGTTGCCATTGCTCCATCCACTGAAACAAGTTCATGTCGGTGGCAAACTCATCAGCGTGATCTTGCGCGTAGTAACCAATATTCGCGTTTTCTGAGAACTTAAACTCACCAGCTTTAGGTGCTAGGCGCCCTGCTAATGTATTAAGTAATGTTGTTTTACCAACACCATTTTCACCAATAATAGCAATACGTTCGCCAACTTCTACTAAACCTTCAAGTCCAGAAAACAACGTATTGTCGTCAAAACCTTGTGTTAAGTTTGTCATTTCAAGTGCGTTTCTGAATAACTGCTTTTCTTGATCAAAACGGATAAACGGCGTTTGGCGTGAAGATGCTTTAACTTCGTCTAATTGGATTTTGTCGATACGTTTAGCACGCGATGTTGCTTGCTTAGCTTTAGATGCATTAGCAGAGAAACGAGATACAAACTGTTGAAGTTCAGCAATTTGGTTTTTCTTTTTCGCGTTTTCGTTAAGTAATTGCTCACGTGCTTGCGTTGCTGCAAACATGTATTCGTCATAATTACCTGGGTAAATACGAAGCTCGCCGTAGTCAATGTCGGCCATGTGTGTACACACAGAGTTTAAAAAGTGACGGTCATGCGAGATGATTATCATGGTACAGTCGCGCTGATTTAACACGTCTTCTAACCACTTGATGGTGTAAATATCCAAGTTATTAGTAGGCTCATCAAGTAGCATAATGTCTGGGTCTGAAAATAATACCTGTGCAAGTAGCACGCGCAGCTTAAAACCCGGTGCAATTTCTGACATTGGGCCAAAGTGTTGGTCAGTGCCAATACCTACACCTAATAAAAGCTCACCTGCTTTAGATTCTGCAGAGTAACCATCCATTTCAGCAAATTCAGTTTCAAGATCGGCTACTTTCATACCGTCTTCTTCACTCATTTCAGGTAAAGAGTAAATACGGTCTCGTTCTTGTTTAATTTCCCACAACTCTTTGTGGCCCATAATCACGGTATCGATTACTGAGTATTCTTCGTAGGCAAACTGATCTTGGTTAAGTTTAGCAACGCGTTCGTTAGGATCAGTACTTACATTACCTGCAGACGCTTCGAGCTCACCACTTAAAATTTTCATAAATGTTGATTTACCACAACCATTTGCACCGATTAAACCGTAACGGTTACCATCGCCAAATTTTGCTGAGATATTTTCAAATAATGGTTTAGCACCAAATTGCATGGTGACATTAGCTGTACTAATAATAGCGCTACCCTCCAAAGGAGTAATGATGTATTTAAATTGCGCGCAGTTTAAACCAAAATGGCCTGTTTTTCTATGAAAGTTTAAAAGCAAACCACTGCGTTTTAGCCATTTATTATGGCTATGTAGTTAGTAGTAAAAATAACGGATTAGATTTAATGGTTTCGTTAATTTTTATTCAGCTTATTCTAATTAAAATCCATAAAGTATGTTTTATAAACGGGCATAAGAGATTAGAAATT
>NZ_JACJDN010000254.1:0-5438 GCF_014163565.1 Pseudoalteromonas sp. SR45-5
TGAATATATAAACGTTTATCGCGATAAACAATTTTATCGCCAGGTAAACCAATTGTACGTTTAATATAGTCAACATTTTCATCTAAAGGGTATTTAAAAACAACAATATCACCACGCTCAGGCTGCCCAATCTCAACTAATTGAGTACGCCAAACAGGGTCTTTTATTCCATATGAATACTTTTGTACTAAAATAAAATCACCTACTAATAATGTAGGCATCATTGAACCGGATGGAATTTGAAACGGTTCAAAGATAAATGATCTAAAAATAGTAATTGCTGCAATCATCGGGAAAATCGACTTTGCTGTTTCTGTTAGTACTGGTTCTGGTGCAATTAATGCCGCAGTTTCTTCATCTAACGGAGCTCCAGCAGACGTTTGCGCTATCGCTAAGCGCTCCTGCCTTTTTGGGGCGTACATTAAGTGATCTATTAACCATATTAAGCCTGAGCCTAAAGTTAATAACACCAATAAAACTGAAAAATAACCAGCCATTTATAATCCTTTGTTTTTATTTGCCAACTTTTAAAATAGCTAAAAACGCTTCTTGAGGCACTTCAACATTACCTACTTGCTTCATACGTTTTTTACCATCTTTTTGCTTTTTAAGTAGCTTTTTCTTACGGCTCACATCACCACCGTAACACTTAGCAATTACGTTTTTACGTAATTGTTTTACCGTGGTACGGGCAATAACATGTTGTCCGATAGCAGCTTGAATCGCTATATCAAACATTTGACGTGGGATAAGCTCTTTTAACGCATCAGCTAACTGGCGACCACGAGACTGTGCACCATCTCTGTGAACAATTATCGCAAGTGCGTCAACGCGCTCACCATTGATTAAAATATCAACACGCACCATATCTGATGTTTGAAAGTGTTTAAAGTTATAATCAAGCGACGCAAAACCACGGCTAGTTGATTTTAATTTATCAAAGAAATCCATCACCACTTCAGCCATAGGTAGCTCGTACGTTACAGCTACTTGCTTTCCGTGATAAGTCATTTTTGTTTGGCTACCACGTTTTTCAATACACAAAGTAATAACGTTACCTAGGTATTCTTGTGGTACCAAAATATTAGCTTCAACAATCGGCTCTCGAATCTCTACAATATCGTTTACTGCAGGCAAATCAGATGGATTATCAATCTGAAATGTACCTTCTTTAGTAACTATCTCATAGATTACCGTAGGTGCTGTTGTAATTAAATCAATATCGTATTCACGCTCTAAACGCTCTTGAATGATTTCCATGTGTAGCATACCTAAAAAGCCACAGCGGAAACCAAAGCCAAGTGCAGTTGAATTCTCTGGTTCAAAGAATAACGACGCATCGTTTAAGCTTAATTTATTAAGTGCATCACGGAACGATTCATACTCATCTGATGCAATTGGGAACATACCCGCATAAACCTGAGGCTTAATTTTTTGAAAGCCAGGTAAGCGAAGTGGAGCTGCATTTTTTTGATGAGTAATAGTGTCACCTACTGGCGCACCATGTATCTCTTTAATACCAGCAATAACAAACCCTACTTCACCTGTTCTTAAAATACCGGTGTTGGTTTGCTTAGGTGTAAACACACCTACTTGGTCGGCAGTATGTATATGCTCGTTCGACATTATTTTTATTTTGTCGCCAGTGCGTAATTCACCGTGCTTAATACGCACTAGTGATACAACGCCTTGGTATGGGTCAAACCAAGAATCGATAATAAGTGCTTGTAAAGGTGCATCTTTGTCGCCTACTGGCGGCGGTACATCTTTAACAATCATTTCAAGAACTTCGGCAATACCTACACCTGTTTTAGCGCTACACTGCACTGCATCAAGGGCATCAATACCAATAATCTCTTCAATTTCTTCTGCAACACGTAAAGGATCCGCTTGCGGTAAATCGATTTTATTAAGTACTGGAATTACTTCTAATTCCATTTCAATAGCGGTGTAACAGTTAGCTAGTGTTTGTGCTTCAACGCCTTGGCCTGCATCAACAACAAGCAACGCGCCTTCACAAGCAGCTAAAGATCGTGAAACTTCATACGTAAAATCAACGTGTCCTGGAGTATCAATGAAATTAAGTTGGTAGGTTTCGCCGTCGTTCGCTTTGTAATTCAACGTTACACTTTGCGCTTTAATGGTAATACCACGTTCGCGCTCAATATCCATTGAATCCAAAACTTGTTTTTGCATTTCACGGTCGGTTAAACCGCCACAAACTTGGATCAAACGATCTGAAAGGGTCGATTTACCATGGTCAATATGGGCGATGATCGAAAAATTACGGATATGCTTCATAAACTGGATTCTATACTTCTATTTTAATGGACTAAATATGAATACCTAAGTGACTTGAAAATACTTGCTTTAGGATGCCATAAGCTAAATTTGTATATAACAAACTGTACTTACGCTTTTTAAGATGGGTTACAACCATTTTATGTATTGAATAACAATAAGTTATATTTACTTAACTTAAATAATTCAGCCAGATAAAATAATTTAAAAAACCACGATTCCCTGTATTTCCAAGTTACTTTGGTATAAAACGGCAATTTTACATTTAATTGGCGTCAATCACCATCTATTTGAGTTAAAGGGATACTAATTGGGTGAATTTTTATAACTTTTATATCGTGCTTTAGAGATTTCACGCGAGTTTTAGCTATAAAAAAGCCAGTAACGCCACCTAGAGCAGCAGCTAAAATCTGCCAGCCTTCGGAAGCTATAAACAATTGCGCCGCAACAAATGCAAAAACAAGACTCAAAAGGAGCGGTAGCATGTAAACCGCAAAAGCATGCTTAACGACATGACTATCATCTAGTGACAAAGTGACCTTTTGCCCTATTTCTACTGAGGATTCAAATTTATAAGGAAAGGTTTTTTTTGCAGTGCCAAATAATTTACTAAACACTTGTGAGCCGCAACGACCATTGCAGCCTTCACAAGCTTGTTTTTGCTGTGCTTCTAAATGAGCAATGTGGCCATCGAGGGCCACAACAGTGAGGGTTTGTTCAATCATAACAATCCTTACGGAATCGTCTATAGTGCGCGAGTAACTGACTCTGCAATCGCTTTTGCGGTCATACTCGGTACATTACCAACAACCGATACATCAAAATTACCGCCATTATGCACATATACTGTCGTTGCACCAGAAGTGAGTGCTCCACTTAAACGCTTACCTGGTAATGGGCGCTGAATAAATACAGAAACCTCAACAAAACCATCAGAGAACAAGTAATAATCAGTTAATTCGTTATTTAAATCGAGCTTATGTCTATCTGATTTTAGCAACTCAAAGCCATCTGGTAACCAACTGATTTTCCAATTAGTGGCAGTACTATCTTCATTTATAAGTGCATTGTTTGGCAAAGGCGTTGGAAAGTTTCGATTGAGCACTTCAACTAGCATACCGGCTGGCTGCTCTGTCACACTAATATGTGTAAGCTGTAACTGCTCTAAGGCTTCACCTTCATGGTTAACGTACGCGGCTTTTAGTAACAACGACGATTCCATATCCAACCAAATCCAGTAATTATATTTATACTCGTCTTTAGATTCAATGCGAACAAGTTGCGCTGCACGCCCTGCAATACGTCCTTTTCCGCCTAGTACAAAATCATAATGCGCACTTAAGCGATCTATATCTTTAAAAAGTACTTCAGGGATTGGACCTGCTATTGAATCTGTTTTTAGAGAATATGGTTCAGACTGAGGTTCAAAATAAGTAACTTGATTATCGATACGGACCATTTCAAGCCCAGCACCGTTAAGTAAACTTAAATGCTCAAGTTCGGTGTCACCTTGTAAAGCATGCACCCATCGGTAGGGTTCCATTGTTTTACCTTTGACAACCACAAACGAGGCGTCAAAATTACGGGTGTGAACGGCATTAGCCATTTTGAGTAATAAATCTTTGGCAGGATTTGTGTCGTTGGCAAATGCATTAAAGCTTACTACCAACGACAGAACAAAAGTGATTACTTTCATTTAATTAGTTTTTTTCCTCAGACTCTTTGGTATTAGTTTGCGCTGTTTCTAAAGAATTCGCAACTCGTGCTTGGCGTTGATGCTCAAGAACTAACGCACCAATACGCTGTTGCTGTAGTTCACGTAAACCTTGCTCAGCATTTTCAAGCGCAGGCTCAGACGAATAACTTACTGGCGAGGCCATACCCGCTAGCGGTGTGGTTTGCAGTAATGGAATTTCACTTTGCTGCTCATTGTTACTTTGAGGAAGCGTATTAACGCCCACAATAGCAAACATCGCTACACTTGCTGCAATAGCTAATTGAGCAACTGGTTTGCGCCAATTAAAAGCGACTACTTTATTATCTTGTACTGTTTCAGTGATTGCTTGAGGCTGTGTTTTTGACTGACTAAAGTCAGTATAAACAGGCTCGCTTTCAAGTGCTAATGCAACGCGATCGCTAATATCAATATGTATGTCGTTATTATTTTTTTGAGCACGCATCGCATCACCAATTAACGCATAACGGCCAAACGTAGTTACATCTTGCTCTGCAATTTTTGCATCAGTTAGATGTTGCTCGCCATCAAGTAATGCCGATAACGCTTCGTTATCTAACTTGTTAAGGTGTGCTTTTGTCATACTAAGACTCGCCTATTAATGGGTTTAATTTGTTATCTATTGCTTCACGGGCACGAAATATACGCGAACGCACAGTCCCGACTGGGCAATCCATTACCACTGCTATTTCTTCATAGCTCATCCCTTCTATTTCTCTAAGGGTGATTGCGGTTTTAAGATCTTCAGGCAAACTATCAATCGTATTAAAAATAACAGCGCGTACTTCTTCGCTTAAAAGTAGGTTTTCAGGAGATGCATTCGATCGCATTGAATCTGCACAATCATAAAACTCGGCATCTTCAGCGTCTATATCATTTGCTGGCGGCTTACGCCCCTGGGCTACTAAGTAATTTTTAGCACAATTAACGGCAATACGGTATAACCACGTGTAAAAGGCGCTGTCACCTCTAAAGTTAGGAAGTGCACGGTAAGCTTTAATAAAAGCTTCTTGTGCTACATCAGCAATATCGCCTTGGTTAGATACATAACGTGAGATCAAACCTGCAATTTTGTTTTGATACTTCTTTACTAATAGGTTGAAGGCGTTTTTATCTCCTTGCTGGACCCTTTTTACTAGCACTAAATCTAATTCCTGCTCGCTCATTCGAGCCGGTACTCCTATGTCTGATTTTTGCTTGTTATTCATATTGTCGTCATTGTTCACAAATACTCTGACCTCTTTATGAATAAAAAGTTCTGCTTAATATTATTTTTTTATAAAATAGATGATAATAACGGCGCTAAGCCTTTAAAATCACTACGTAGTAGTATGACAAATATGATACAACTACAGATATTAAAAACAAATATTGCTCTATATGAGCATTGTAACCGCAAAGT
>NZ_JACJDN010000255.1:0-5428 GCF_014163565.1 Pseudoalteromonas sp. SR45-5
GAATTGGCTAAAGCACGGATTTTGTGTTTCATCTTGTACACTGTAACCTAAACGATTTAAGTGCTCGTTAAATATCTCATACTGACTCGGCTCAATAGCAAAACCTGCCAGTACATTCCCCATCGAACCACCGTGATTACGATAATGGAATAAGGTAATGTTCCAATTACTACCTAAAGTATCTAAAAAGCGTGCAAGCGCACCTGGATACTCTGGAAATTCAAAGCGAAGTAAGCGCTCATGTAATTGCTCGGGTGCTTTTCCGCCAACCATGTAGCGCACATGTAATTTAGCGAGTTCGTTATCCGACAGATCGCAAAATTGGTAGTCATTATTTGTTAAGTCTTGCTTTAGCTCATTAAGCTCTTGCTCGCCTTGGCGCAGGGCAATACCTACAAATATTTGTGCTTCACCAGGTCCTGCATAACGATAGTTAAACTCAGTAATAGCACGGCCACCTAAAGAAGCACAAAACTGTTTAAAGCTGCCTTTTTCTTCTTTAATAGAAACCGCTAATAACGCTTCGTTTTTTTCACCCAGCGCAGTGCGCTCTGCAACATAACGCAGGCGATCAAAGTTTAAATTAGCACCGGATAAAACAGCCGCTAAATGTAACCCTTTTAAACCAGACTGCTGGCTCCACTTTTTAAGCCCTGCCGTTGCAAGTGCACCTGAAGGCTCTGCTATTGCACGGGTAGATACAAAAATATCCTGCATGGCAGCACATATTTCGTCGCTGGTGACGGTTATAACTTCATCACAAAACTTTTGCGCTAAGCGAAATGTTTCAGTGCCAATAATTTTAACCGCTACGCCATCAGCAAAACTACCAACGCGCTCAAGCTCTACCGGTTTACCTGCTTTAAGTGCCGCTTGTAAACATGCACTTTCGTCGGCTTCTACACCAATTACTTTTATATCTGGACGCAGCGATTTGATATAAACCGCCATCCCAGCAAGTAAACCGCCGCCGCCAACAGGAATAAACACCGCATCAAGCTCGTTTAATTGCTGCATGAGCTCACGTGCTACAGTACCTTGACCAACAATGACGTCTGGGTCATCAAATGGTGGAACAAATATACCGTTTCGTTGCTCTGTAAGCTCAAGCGCATGTGCTTTTGCGGCATCAAAATGATGCCCATGTAGCACAACTTCACCGCCAAGCGCACGTACCGCACTTACTTTTATTTCAGGCGTTGTTACTGGCATTACAATTGTGGCTTGATGCCCTAAGTGAGAAGCACTTAGTGCAACCCCTTGAGCATGATTACCCGCTGAAGCAGTGATAACCACTGAGCCTTTAGGTAATTTATTTAATTTGTTATACGCACCGCGTAACTTAAATGAATACACGGGCTGTTGGTCTTCACGCTTTAACCAAACATGGTTACCTAATTTAGCACCAAGCTCAGCCATTTCGCTGACCTCGGTAACTTTAGCCAAAGGCTCCATGTTTGCTTGAATAATAGCGCGAAAATAATCGAGCTCTTGAGAGACCATAATTAACTAAGCGCCTCCAATTTAGCTAAGTCACGCACTGCGCCTTTATCAGCACTTGTTGCAAGTAATGCATAAGCCTTTAAAGCAGACGATACATAGCGCTCACGATCAACTGGTTTGTAAGCCAGTTTTCCGCGTGCTAATTGTTTTTGTTTACGTGCTTCAAGCTCTTCATCACTTAACGCTAATGTGATTTCACGTGTTGCGATATCAATAATGATTTTGTCGCCATTTTCAACATAAGCAATTGCACCACCACTTGCCGCCTCTGGTGATACATGACCAATTGATAAACCCGAAGTACCACCCGAAAAGCGACCATCAGTAATAAGTGCACATTTTTCAGCTAGGCCTTTTGATTTTAAGTAGCTAGTTGGATATAGCATTTCTTGCATACCTGGGCCGCCTCTAGGGCCTTCGTAACGAATAACCACGATATCGCCGGCTTTTACTTCATCGTTTAAAATACCTTCTACAGAATCATCTTGTGACTCGTACACGACTGCAGTACCTTCAAAATGTAGCATTTCATCAACAACGCCAGCGCTTTTAACAATACAGCCATCAACTGCTAAATTACCCGAAAGTACAGCTAAGCCACCATCTTGACGAAAAGCGTGTTCGACACTTCGGATACACCCATTAACACGGTCGTTATCGCCCTCGTCCCAACGACACTCTTGGCTCATTGCTTTAGTGGTACGAATGCCCGCAGGGCCAGCACGGTAAAATTTGCGCGCTGCTTCGTTAGTAGGATCTGTTGCATCCCATTTTTTAACGAGCTCAGCCATAGTTGACCCAGCAACATGATTAACTGACATATCAACTAAGCCTGCTTTGCCAAGTTCACGTACGATTGCCATCATGCCGCCTGCGCGGTGCACATCTTCAATGTGATATTCAGGTGTCGCTGGTGCAACTTTACATAAAAATGGTGTTTTACGAGAGAGCGCATCAATGTGCGACATATCAAAATCAACGCCCGCTTCTTGCGCTGCAGCAAGTAAATGCAATACCGTATTTGACGAGCCACCCATTGCAATATCAACAACCATTGCATTCATAAAGGCTGTTTTGTTAGCAATAGCACGTGGCAATACATCTTGATTATCTTTTTGATAATACTCACGACATAAATCAACAATACGAGCCCCCGCTTCAACATAAAGTTGTTTACGGTCTTTATGAGTCGCAAGCGTCGTACCGTTACCTGGCAATGCTAAACCAATCGCTTCTAGCAGACAATTCATTGAGTTTGCAGTAAACATGCCTGAACACGAGCCACATGTTGGACACGCAGAGCGCTCTACTTGCTCTGAATCTGCATCACTTACCGATTCATCAGCGCCTTTAACCATGGCATCTACTAAATCAAGTTTAATATCGATGTTAGCAAGCTTAGTTTTACCTGCTTCCATTGGGCCGCCTGATACAAATATTACCGGAATATTTAAGCGTAGTGCTGCAAGCATCATTCCTGGAGTAATTTTGTCGCAGTTTGAAATACAAATCATCGCATCAGCACAATGACCATTTACCATATACTCAACTGAGTCAGCAATTAAGTCGCGTGAAGGCAGCGAATAAAGCATGCCGCCGTGACCCATTGCAATACCATCATCAATCGCAATAGTATTAAATTCTTTAGGGACGCCACCGGCTTGTGTAATAGTTTCAGCCATAAGTTCACTTAACTGATTAAGGTGAACATGCCCTGGTACAAATTGTGTAAACGAGTTAACTACGGCAATAATCGGCTTACCAAAATCGGTGTCGGTCATACCTGTTGCGCGCCATAATGCACGAGCGCCTGCGCGTTTACGCCCTTCAGTTGTTGTTGCACTTCTTAATTTAGCCATAGTTACCTCAGTTTTTGCCGCAAAATAAGCGGGCATTCCTCATTCTAAAATTGGTGAGTAACCGAGTGATTCAGTTACTCGTAAATTGTTTTTCAGTTCGTAATTACACAGCCTGTTGTTGCTGTAAATTTTGTAAAGTGACTTCTTTGACATCCACCAGCTTATTTAACTGGCTGGTTAAAAGGTGAATTGGTTTATCACTATCTACCGTCATGTCTACATTATAAAAACCATCGTCCATATTGAGCTGAAAATGCGTAAGGTCAAAACCACGATGACGCACCACTCGTAAAAAGCGCTCTACCGCTATACTTTGGCTTTTTAATGCAATAGTTAGGCTATGTTTCATTTTGCTTTCTCCGTCATCATTTCGTCGTTAGCAGCCCCAGGTGGTACAAGTGGCCAAACATTTTCTTTATCATCAATACAGGCATGTACTATGTACGGACCTTTACTGTTAACTAATGCAGTTATCGCATCATCAACTTGGTTAGCGTGAGTAATTGTTTGCCCTGGGATACCAAATACAGCAGCTAATTGCACAAAGTCTGGGTTATCCGACAGGTTAGTTTCAGAATAACGCCCTTCAAAAAATAGTTCTTGCCATTGGCGAACCATCCCTAAACGCTGGTTATCTAAAATTAATATTTTTACAGGTAAATTGTTACGACGAATAGTGGCCAGCTCTTGAATATTCATCATTATAGAACCATCACCCGATACAGTGATAACAAAGTCATCAGGGCGTGCTACTTGTGCACCAATAGCCGCAGGTAGACCAAAGCCCATTGTGCCTGCACCACCACTGCTTAAATGATTACTCGGATGAGTAAACTTCATGTGTTGTGCTACCCACATTTGGTGCTGACCCACATCGCAGCACACAACCCCTGTTTTTGGCATGCGTTGGCTTAGTTGGTTTAATAAGTACGGTGCAAAAACCTTCTCACCTGGGTAGTCGTAACGCCACGCATGCTTAATATTCATTTCTTTATTTGTGTCACACCAAGCTTTAGGTGTTACAAAGCACTCAAGTGCGGGTAACGACGTTTTTAAATCGGCAATTAATGAAGCTTTAGCAGGTTTTCGCTTACCAACTTCAGCAGCATCTATATCTAAATGGATTACTTTAGCTTTAGCTGCAAATTTAGCTAAGTTGCCTGTTACGCGGTCATCAAAGCGTGCCCCTATACATACAAGTACATCACATTCTTGCACTGCGATATTAGCAGCTTGACCACCATGCATACCCAACATACCTAAGTAATGTTCGTAATCTGGTAATACACTGCCCAGCGCTTTAAGTGTTGATACAGCTGGCATCTGAGTTTTATTTAAAAATTGCATTAGTTCGTCTTGCGCATCAGCGGCTTGTACACCACCACCTACATACGCTACAGGCTGTTTAGCCTCACTCAACAATTGATTAGCAATAGCAACTTGCTTTAAATCTAACTCTGGTAAGTATTCATTAGCTGCTAGCCAAGGTTTAAAAGGGACTTGAGCCATTTGAATATCTTTTGGGATATCGACAAGTACAGGACCTGGGCGGCCGCTTTGCGCTAAATGAATTGCTTCTTGTAGTATCTCTGCTAAGTCTTCAGCTCGTTCTACCATGTAGCTGTGCTTAGTACACGAAAGCGACATACCTAGTACATCTATTTCTTGAAACGCATCTGAACCAATCGCTGCAGTAGGCACTTGGCCGGTGATCGCCAATAATGGCACTGAGTCCATCATCGCATCAGCAAGAGCGGTTATTAAATTAGTTGCACCTGGGCCAGATGTTGCAAAACATACGCCTAATTTACGTGTGCTGCGAGCATAACCAACAGCTGCAAACCCTGCACCTTGCTCATGGCGAGTTAGGTAGTGTTTGACTGGCGCGCCATACAGCGCATCGTAAATTGGCATAATAGCTCCGCCTGGGTAGCCAAATACTTCATTTACGCCGTGTTTGGCCAATAAGTCGATTGTTAGTTCTGCGCCTGTCATTAATAAACCCTCATTCCTCAGTGACAACCCAATTACAAATTTTACCCTTAAAACTAAAAAGCCCTCCGAAC
>NZ_JACJDN010000256.1:0-5405 GCF_014163565.1 Pseudoalteromonas sp. SR45-5
TTAATTAAAATGCTCAAATTGCATTAATGGGCTTGTTCCCAGTTGTCACCTTCGTCGGCTTCAACAATAAGCGGCACATCAAGCGCTGCAGCTTGCGACATCAGCTCACAAATATGTTTTGTGTATTCAGGTGCGCAGTCTGTTTTAATTTCAAATACCAATTCATCGTGTACTTGCATTAGTAGCTTAATCGTATTTGGCGCTTGTTCGTGTACCCAGCGGTTAACGCTCAGCATTGCTTTTTTAATAATATCAGCAGCAGTACCTTGCATTGGTGCGTTTATAGCAGCACGTTCGGCTCCTTTTCTGCGCGCGCCATTACGTGCGTTTATTTCTGGTAAATGTAGGCGGCGACCAAATATTGTTTCAACGTAGCCATTTTCAGCTGCTTTTTCGCGTGTTGTTTCCATGTACTCTAATACACCAGGAAAACGCTCAAAGTATTTATCTATGTAATGCTGCGCTTCGTGGCGCGGCACATCTAGTTGACGTGCTAAACCAAATGCAGACATACCGTAAATTAAGCCAAAGTTTACTGCTTTCGCCTTGCGGCGCATATCGGTAGTTACATCATCAAGCTCTACACCAAATACTTCAGCGGCAGTTGCACTGTGTACATCTAAGCCGTTAGCAAATGCATTTAATAAACCTTTGTCTTGTGAAAGGTGCGCCATAATACGCAGCTCAATTTGGCTGTAATCGGCAGCAACAATTTTATAACCATCTGCAGCTATAAACGCTTCACGAATTCGACGCCCTTCTTCTGAACGAATAGGAATATTTTGTAAATTAGGATCGGTTGAACTCAAGCGCCCCGTTGCTGTAATTGCCTGATGATAAGACGTATGTACACGCTGGGTTTTCTCATTCACCATTAATGGTAATTTATCGGTGTAAGTTGATTTAAGCTTTGATAAACCACGATGCTCTATGATTACTTTAGGTAGTGGATAATCATGAGCAAGCTCTTGCAATACTTCTTCTGCGGTAGAAGGTGCACCTTTAGGTGTTTTTTTGATAATAGGCAGGCCAAGCTTTTCAAACAACAATACTTGTAGTTGCTTAGGAGAGCTTAAATTAAATGGTTCGCCTGCTATTTCAAATGCTTCTTTTTCAAGCTCAATTAAACGCTCGCCTAATCGTTGGCTGTGTGCTGCAAGCATATTGCTATCTATTGCAACGCCGGTTCGTTCAATATCAGAAATCACACTAACAAGTGGCATTTCTATATCTTCGAATACAGATTTTAGCTTTTCATCAGCCGCTATTTTTGGCCAAAGCACTTCATGTAGGCGTAAAGTAATATCGGCATCTTCTGCAGCGTAAGGCGCAGCTTTTTCAAGTTCAATTTGGTTAAAGGTAAGTTGCTTTTTACCTTTGCCAGCAATATCTTCAAAGCTAATATTTTTATGACCTAGATATTTAAGTGCTAGCGAGTCCATATCGTGGCGTGTACCCACACTATTAAATACGTATGACTCAAGCATGGTGTCAAACTTAATACCGTTTAGCGCAAAACCTGCATTCGCTAATACACTTTTGTCGTATTTAAGGTTTTGCCCTACTTTAGCTTTGTTTTCATCGGCCAAAATTGGACCTAGCTTTTGCATTACAAATTCAAGACTTAGTTGCTCAGGCGCACCCGGGTAATCATGCGCTAGAGGTAAATACACAGCTTCACCCGCTTTTACGGCAAAACTCATACCCACTAATTGCGCTTTCATGTAATCAAGGCTGGTAGTTTCTGTATCAAATGCAAATAACTCGGCACTATTTAATTGCTCTATTAACGTATCAAATTGCGCTTGCGTTAAAATAGTTTCGTAATGAGCATCTTCTACTTTTGGTAATTCAGTGGCTTCGGTAGGTACAGCTAGATGTGTTTCTGCATCTTTGGGGTTATCTAGTAACTCAGCTAACCAACGACGAAATTCACACTCACCATATAGTGCAATTAATTCGTCTTTATTTGGTTCTTGTAATTTGAACGTATCAAGATCTGATTCAACTTCAACATCGCACTTAATTGTTGCAAGCTCGTAGCTTAAAGGCAGATGATCGAGAGCTGCAGCTAACTTTTCACCTATTTTACCCTTAATCTCACTTGCGTGATCCATTACACCTTGCAACGAGCCATATTTCTCTAACCACTTAACGGCCGTTTTTGGACCACAGCCTTCAACACCTGGGATATTGTCGACCTTATCGCCCATTAGTGCCAAGTAATCGATAATAAGTTCGGGGCCTACACCAAACTTTTCCACTACGGTAACAGGATCTGAAATACTGTCGGTCATCGTGTTTATTAATGTAACGTGTTCATTTACAAGTTGCGCCATATCTTTATCACCAGTGGAGACAAGGACATGCCGTTTTTGCTCAGTTGCAATGCGTGCAAATGTGCCAATAACATCATCAGCTTCAACGCCTTCGATACTAATTAGCGGAAAACCCATCGCTTTGATAATGCTATGTATTGGTGCTATTTGCGTACGTAAGTCATCCGGCATCGGCGGGCGATTTGCCTTATATTCGCTATACATATCGTTACGGAACGTTTTGCCTTTAGCATCAAATATAACCACCATGTGTGAGGGATCATATTGTCTGATCAAGCTTTTAAGCATGTTGATCACGCCATAAATAGCGCCCGTAGCCTCACCTTTAGAATTAGTTAAATGCGGCGGAGAATGATAAGCACGAAATAAATATGACGAGCCATCAACTAAAATAAGTGGGTTTTCGGGGATCTGAGCCATGGTGAATTTGGATCCTAAATGCAAAAAATTAAGGTAATTATAAGCATGCCATAAGGTAGTAAATAAAACGACTGTGAATTACTGTTTATCGTGTTATTAAAACTAGAGCAAGCTGTGGATAAGTGTGTAGATAACAGCCACGAGCTATTCTTCCAAAGCATTATAAAATGCCTAGAAAATACTTTAACTGTATGTTTTAATTTAAAAAAGATAATACGAGGTTCTTTTTTTATTATTTTAAACCAATGTGGAAAAAGGTTTTCTAACGACTGCTTCTGTTGTTATTCACTTTGATTATTCGCGTCCATTTAAATAACCGGAGGAGTATTCTAGCACAATGGATCGAAGATCATAGCGATCCTTTATAATTTTTTTAAAGGCAAAGTGATCGCAAATGGCATAAACCGCAAAACGACTTGCACTGCGAATGATTTTTGTACTAAAAATTTATTTTCGCGAGAAATTTTGAGCATGTTAAACTTCATCCGATCGACTTATAAAAAAGACTTTAGGGGACAAAAGCATGAAAAACGTAGCAGTAATATTAGCAGGGTCTGGTGTGTACGATGGTAGTGAAATTAATGAAGCAATTTTAACTTTATTACATATAGCCGAAAATGGCGCAACGTATCAGTGTTTTGCACCAGATATTGAACAACTTCATACCATTAACCATTTAACAGGTGAAGTAATGCCTGATAAACGCAATGTATTAACAGAAGCTGCTCGCATTGCACGAGGTGACATTAAATCGCTGATTGAACTAGACGTGACTCAGTTTGACGCATTAATTGTACCTGGCGGTTTCGGTGCTGCAAAAAACTTATGCGATTTTGCAATTAAAGGCGCAAAAGCAAATATCAATCAGGACGTCCTTAATGCTTGTAAATCATTTGCAAAAGCAAATAAGCCTGCAGGTTATATGTGTATTGCACCCGCATTGATCCCATTTATTTACGATAACGCCGCACTTACTATTGGTAACGATGTAGAGACAGCACAAGCGCTAAGCACATTAGGCGCTAAACATATAGATTGTGCGGTTGACGGTGTAGTTATCGATGAACCAAATAAGTTAGTTACCACCCCTGCTTACATGTTGGCAGAATCGATTCTTGAAGCCGACGCAGGGATCGCAAAACTAGTTAGTAGCGTATTATCAATAAATTGATTTTGATCTTAGGATCTAAAAAGTTAATTGTATGACTGATTGCGCTTATTAAATTGCTTAACAAAAAACAGTAAATAATTAAATTTTATTGCGTTAACGCAAAAAGTAGTCAGTTTTATTAATAAAAACGGCTCTTAGCATTTTATAAATTGGCTCAGAGAGTTATAATCGGTTTAATTTCCGTCATCTTTAATCGTGATTGATCACGTTCAAATCGAAGTGAGCAAGGCAAAATGAAAAAATTAACAGCTGCAGCATTATTATTGCTAGCAACCACTGCATACGCACAGCCATATGATAACTCTATGACTGAAGATGCAATTAAAGCACGTCTCGCGCCGGTTGGTGCTGTATACCTTGAAGGCGATAAAGCTGCAGTTGCAGTGGCGCCTACCGGTCCTCGCTCTGGTGAGCAAGTATATCAAGGTGCATGTTTTGCATGTCACGGCACTGGTGCACTAGGCGCGCCTAAATCGGCTGACGATTGGGCTCCACGTATTGCTAAAGGTAAAGACACTTTACTTGAGCATGCACTAAATGGCTTTAATGCTATGCCTCCAAAAGGCACGTGTATGGATTGTTCTGATGATGAGATTAGCGCTGCTATCGACTTTATGACATCTAAATAAGCTCGATTGAAATATACAAAAAAGGTTTACTTCTGTAAGCCTTTTTTAATGCCTAAAATAGTGTGTCTAGCTACTGCTTTAGTAGGAATATCAACTTGACGATAAGCACTAAAAGTGAAAGTATAAGGCTAATAACTATACAATAAAAATAGCCGGTTAGATCATTGGAAGATAAACTATCAGTATCGAGTAAATTGGCGTATCAAAATAAACGCCTTAGAGCGCTTCTCGAAAAATACAAACAATCACATCACTTACAAAATGCCCTGATCCAATTATCAGAGCAGGCAAGTACTGTGGCCGAGCTAACCCTGCTATACCCCGCCATCCATGACATTTTACAAAAGTACGTACCTAGTAAAAGTTTTTATGTGGTGCTGCTAAATCAATACAGCCAATCACTAGAGCTTTCTTACTTTTCAGATGAAAAAGATGGTATTGCCGTCGCCCTTAACCAATCAAATAGCTTTGATGAAGGCGCCACGGGTTATGTATTTAAACAGGGTAAAACCACATGTTTTACCAAGCAGCAAATGCAAGATGCTGCAGCAGAAGGTTTATTTAAAGCATTAGGCACTCCTGCCGAACATTGGGTAGGCGTACCTGTTTACCAAGAACACAATATTATCGGTGTATTAGCAGCTCAAAGTTACGATACAAAACAAGGCTATAGCTCACAGCAAATACAATTACTCGAGTTTATGTCGCTTTATTTGGCAACAGCAATAGAGCGTGTAAAAAAACGAGAGCTTCTTGAGTCAGAAGTTAAAATTCGCACCCGCGCACTCACTCAAAGTAACGATGCACTAAACCTTGAAATAGAGCAGCGTAAACGCGCACTTCAAC
>NZ_JACJDN010000257.1:0-5390 GCF_014163565.1 Pseudoalteromonas sp. SR45-5
CAAAAGGGGCATAGCCAAAAGTTAAAACAAGGCCCGCAACGAGTGCGAGCCATGCTTTTTTATCTTTTGCTAATAGGGTAAGTCTAGTTAGCAGTTTCTTCACTGTCGTTATCATCAGCCTTAGGAACGGTGACTTGCAGTTGCAAAATACGACGATTGTCGGCGTTGGTTACTTTAAATTGGTAACCTTCTATGTCAATCGTTTCACCACGGCTTGGCATATGGCCAAATGCGTGCAGTACAGTCCCGCCAATAGTATCGGCTTCGTCTGTGCTGTAGCCTGTTTTAAAATGCTCGTTAAAGTCATCTACAGGTGTGAGTGCTTGCACTACGTGGACATGTTTAGCAAGTTGACGAATATCTTGATGTTCTTCTTCTTCGTCGTGCTCATCTTCGATTTCGCCAACAATTATTTCAAGAATATCTTCAATCGTTACTAAGCCCGATACGCCGCCGTATTCGTCAATAACAACAGCCATATGGTAGCGTTGCTGACGGAATTCGTTTAGCAATGTATCAACACGTTTGCTTTCAGGTACTACCATTGCTGGGCGTAAATAATCGCGTATTGATGGTAAATGCTCGTCTTTATTTAAGATCAGTGGCAATAAATCTTTAGCGAGTAAAAAACCTTCTACATGATCTTTGTCTTCAATCACCACTGGAAAACGTGAGTGAGTTGAGTCAACCATCATTGGAATTAGTTCTTCAAGCGGGCTGTCGATCTCAAGAGTGATCATTTGTGAGCGCGGAACCATTATGTCTCGCACTTTAAGCTCAGACACGCCAAGCACACCTTCTATCATCTCTTTTGTTTCTGGATCGATTACGTCTCGTTCTTGCGCATCGGCAATAACTTCGACCAGCTCTTCTCTATTCTGGGGTTCCCCTTGCAACATTTGGGCTATTCTGCCCAACCACGTTTTGCCAGAAGAACCCTGGCTAGATTGCGAGTTACCGTCGCTCATTGCGTCTAATTGCTCCGTTAATTTAAATATCGTCCCGGTATGGGTCTGCTATGTTTAGCTCTGCAAGTAATTGCTTTTCGATGCTTTCCATCTCTAAAGCATCGTCACTCTTTATATGGTCAAATCCAAGCAAATGCAAGCATCCGTGAATAACCATGTGAGCAAAGTGGTCATGAAATGACTTCTCTTGCTCAATTGCTTCAGCTAATACAATGGCTGGGCAAATAATTAAATCACCAACCAAGGGAATATCTATGCCTGGTGGTGCTTCAAATTCGAACGACAGTACGTTGGTCGGTTTATTTTTACCGCGATAGTCGTTATTAAGTTGTTGCGATTGCGCTTCGTCGCTAATAACGATACTGAGTTCGGACTCATCACGGTATTGGCTAAGGGCTTTGTCAGCCCATAGCGCAAATTGTTCTTCGCTTGGGAGGTTGTCAAACTCACAGGCTATTTGTAAATCAAGTTCGGTTGTCAAAGTATTACTCTTTAGTAGTAGGCTGTTGAAGAGCAGCGAGTGCGTCTTTTGCATTTTGCTTTTCAATGCGCTTAAGTCGCTCGCTTTCGTCGTTACGCTCGTAGGCTTCAACTATGCGTGCTACAACAGGGTGACGCACTACGTCGTGGGCTTTGAAGTAGTTAAAGCTAATTTCGTTTACGCCATCAAGTACTTCAATTGCATGGCGAAGGCCTGAGCGTGTGCCACGAGGTAAATCGACCTGTGTAATATCGCCTGTAATCACCGCTTTTGAGTTAAACCCTATACGGGTTAAAAACATTTTCATTTGCTCGGCGGTGGTATTTTGGCTTTCATCTAAAATAATAAAGGCATCGTTTAAAGTACGTCCGCGCATGTAAGCAAGCGGTGCGACTTCGATGATATTTTTTTCGATGAGCTTTTCTACTTTTTCAAAACCTAGCATTTCAAAAAGAGCATCGTAAAGAGGGCGCAGGTATGGGTCTATTTTTTGACTTAAATCGCCAGGTAAAAAGCCAAGCTTTTCGCCAGCTTCTACAGCAGGGCGCGTTAGTAATATACGGCGTATTTCTTGGCGCTCAAGAGCGTCGACGGCGGCTGCAACTGCAAGGTAAGTTTTACCAGTACCTGCAGGGCCTATACCAAAGGTAATGTCGTGGTTTAAAATATTTGCCACATAAACACCTTGGTTGTCGTTACGTGGTTTAATAACACCACGGCGGGTTTTAATAACCATTTCTTTGCCATAAGCGCTGCTGGATGCATCTTGCTCTAAGGCTTTTGATTCGGTAATAGCTAAATGAACGGCGTCGGGTTCTATTTCGCCTAAAACACCACGAACAGGCTGAGTATCAACATAAAGGTTTTTTAAGATTTCTACAGCGCCGGCGCAGTTGTGTAGTTTACCGGTTACTTTAAAAAAGTTGTCACGGTGAATTATTTCAACAGCCAGGTGGCGTTCAATTTGTTTGATATTTTCGTCAAACGGGCCACATAAAGAAGAAAGGCGTTTGTTATCGGCAGGTTCTAAATAAATCTCTAATGTTTTTAACTGATTACTCAAAATTGCTTCCTATAGTACTGCGCCAGCGTTAACTGGCGCTAATTGTGTGACTAAGGAACGAAAGTAGCTACGCCAATTTCGTTAACAGTGTCTGGTTTTGGCTCTGCAGCTGCAGCTTTAGTTAAAATAGCTGAAGGAGCTACTTCACGTCGTAAGTTCATTTCTGATTCTGTACGAATTAAGTCACCACGTAAAGAGTTAGGTAGTGCTTCGGTAATACGTACATCAACAAACTGTCCGATCACTGTGTGCGGGCCAACAAAGTTTACTACACGGTTATTTTCTGTACGGCCACGTAATTCCATAGGGTTCTTCTTAGAAGGACCTTCAACAAGTATACGTTGCTCTGTATCGAACATTTGACGGCTAATTTGCTGCGCCATTTGTGTAATACGGTTTTGTAGTAAGTATAAGCGCTCTTTTTTCTCTTGCTCTGTTACGTCATCCGGCAAATCTGCCGCTGGCGTACCTGGGCGTGCGCTGTAAATAAAGCTAAAGCTCATATCAAAACCTATGTCGCTAATAAGCTTCATGGTTGCTTCAAAGTCTTCTTTGCTTTCGCCTGGAAAACCAATAATGAAATCTGACGACATGCTTAAGTTAGGACGAATTTTACGTAACTTACGAATTGTCGATTTGTATTCAATTGCCGTATGACCACGTTTCATTAGGTTTAATATACGGTCTGAACCACTTTGTACTGGTAAATGTAAGTGATCTACAAGCTCTGGTACATCGGCGTAAACGTCGATTATATCTGGGGTAAATTCTACCGGGTGCGATGTGGTGTAACGAATACGGTCAATACCATCAATAGCTGCAATAAGACGAATTAAATCAGAGAAGTAACAAATTTCGCCATCGTGCGTATCGCCGCGGTATGCGTTTACGTTTTGACCTAAAAGATTTACTTCACGTACGCCTTGCTCTGCAAGTTGTGCAACTTCAAGTAGTACGTCATCTACTGGGCGACTAACTTCTTCACCACGAGTATAAGGTACAACACAAAAAGTACAGTACTTAGAACAGCCTTCCATAATTGATACGAAAGCAGATGGGCCATCTGCTTTTGGCTCTGGCAGGCGGTCAAATTTTTCAATCTCTGGGAATGAAATATCAACAACCGATGAGCCTTTGTCGCCTTGCACTTGTTTAATCATTTCTGGTAAACGGTGTAGCGTTTGCGGACCAAAAATAACATCTACAAATGGCGCACGTTGGCGAATAGAGTCACCTTCTTGTGAGGCAACACAACCACCTACACCAATGATTAAATCTGGCTTGTCGTCTTTTAATAACTTCCAGCGACCTAATTGGTGAAATACTTTTTCTTGTGCTTTTTCACGAATTGAACAGGTGTTAAGTAAGATTACGTCGGCATCTGTTGCATCTTCAGTTAGCTGGTAGCCGTTGGTGGCATCTAAAAGTTCAGCCATTTTCTGAGAGTCGTATTCGTTCATCTGACAACCCCAGGTTTTAATATGCAGCTTTTTGCTCATTGAAATATAGCCTCGTGTTCAATTCGATAGTGGCACAAAAATGTGCTTGAAACAGGATTAAGGAGCAAGCATGCTCACTTAAAGGAGGCGTATTTTAGCTGGATACCCGTCCAGATCCAAGTATAGTTTTCATGTTTGTGATCTCAAATCAATACGAGGCGAGTTTAATCAGCGGTTAGGGATATCCTCTGGTATAAAACAAATTAATTTTGATACAATCAAAACAGACTCAAGTAATAATAAAATGATGAAAAACATGACTAAAAATAATGTGATAGTAGTTGGCGGTGGCATGGTTGGCGCGGCTATGGCGATAAAGCTTGCTCAACAGGGCTTTGGCGTACGCATAATCGAAAAACACCTAATAGACCCATCACAGATTCTTAGTAGTGATAAGGTTGATATTAGAGTGTCGGCTATTAATCGTTTTTCAGAAAATTTACTTGATGAATTAGGAGCAATGCCGCTTTTAAGGCAAAACCGCATAGCGCCTTATCAGCAATTGGAGGCATTTGAGCGCGGTGGTGATAATTTATTATTTGACTGCGCCGATATAAACACCACGCATTTAGGCCACTTAATTGAAAATAGTTTAATTCAAGCAAGTTTATGGCAGCAATTTGATCATTATAAGATTGAGGTTATTGAGCAAGCCACACCTATTACTAAAATAGAGCAAACGGATGATTTAATTACGCTTGTGTATGGAGCTCAAACCTATACCGCTGATTTAGTGATTGCAGCCGATGGCGGACAATCGCAGCTGCGTGCTAAAGCTAATATAGGAATTACCGGCTGGCAGTATCAGCAGCATTGCATGGGGGTATTAATTAAACTCGATGCGCCGCAACAAATTAAAACATGGCAGCAGTTTACGCCAAGTGGGCCACTCGCATTTTTGCCAATGCAGGCACCATACGCTAATTTAATTTGGTACGACGATGCAAATACACTGCAAGCATTTAAAGGGCTAAACCCAGCTGAGCTAAAAATGCACATACTTAATAAATTTCCTGAACTTGCTGGAGACTTTGAAGTACAAACTCATGCAATATTTCCGCTTACTCGCCAACATGCTAACAACTATTCACAAGGGCGCTTAGTTTTAGTCGGTGACGCTGCACATACAATAAATCCGCTTGCAGGGCAGGGTGTAAATTTAGGTTTTCAGGATGTAGTGGCACTTGCTAAGGTTTTAGACAATGCAGGGGATATAGGGTGCCCGTTAACGCTTAAAGAATACGAGCGAGCTCGCCGTAAAGCTAATTTATTAATGATGAGCATGATGGACGCGTGTTACTTTGGCTTTTCTAACCAAGTTGCGCCACTTAAATGGGCACGTAGCCAGTTTTTAAAAATGGCTAATAATACAGGCCCTA
>NZ_JACJDN010000258.1:0-5381 GCF_014163565.1 Pseudoalteromonas sp. SR45-5
AATTTTGTGTTTCAATAAATGCATTAAACTCGGTACACACTAACGTACTTTAATTAACAAATGATGACGACTTTACATGCATTATAAATTTGCTCTTATCGCAAGCTCGGTTTTTATACTAAGCGCTTGCGGTGGTTCAGGCTCCGATGATACGCCAACCGTTAACGGAAATAAAATCCCCATTTTGTCAGTCGCTGATATTCCTAGTGATGTAAGTAAAGGCCAAACAATTGAGCTAACAGCAACAGCCAGTGATAAAGACGGCACTATTACATCTGTTGTGTGGCAACAAACGCAAGGGCCTGAACTAATTAGTGGGACTTTAGAGGCAACAACTACTTCAGTAACACTGCTAAATGCGCAAAGTTATAAGCCTGTTGATTATGCTTTTTCGGTAACAGCAACCGATAACGAAGGGGCAAGCAGTGTAAAAACGCTAAGCTTTACTGCACGTAATAATATGGATGACATTAGCGCCGCACGGTTACTACACCAAGCAACAATGGGACCTAAGCTTAGTGAAATACAAAACGCACAAGGTTTAAGCGAGCAGCAATGGCTTGATAAACAAATAGCGCTACCTATTAATTATCACCGTGATTATTTAGTAAAGTTAAATGACGATGATGACTTTAAATACATAAGCCGCATAGACGCATGGTGGAAGGCAGTAATGCAAAGTGACGATCAACTTCGTCAACGTGTTGCATTTGCGTTAAGTGAAATATTAGTAGTGTCGGATGAAAACAGTGCCTTAAGAGGCCAACCTGAGGGCATGATCACTTATTACGATTTGCTACTAAAGCATGCCTTTGGTAATTATCGTGACTTACTCGAAGATGTCACGCTTTCGCCTATTATGGGAACTTACTTAAGCCATTTGGGTAACGAAAAAGCAGACGATGCACTTAATATTCGCCCAGACGAAAATTACGCACGTGAAGTAATGCAATTATTTACTATTGGCCTTGAAGAGCTAAACCTAGATGGTAGCGCCAAGCTTGATGCCCAAGGGAATACTATTGCCACTTACGGGCAGGACGAAATAGAGGGTTTTGCACGCGTATTTACAGGTTGGACGTTTGCCGATAGTGAAACATTTAAGCGTAAAAGTCGTGATTATATTAAGCCAATGGAAGCGTTTGACGAGTACCACTCTAGTAAACAAAAAACCTTACTAAATGGCGAGGTTATACCACAAGGTTATGCAGCAGAAGAGTCATTGCATATAGCGCTTGATAACTTATTTAACCATCAAAATGTTGCGCCGTTTATTAGCAAACAGCTTATTCAGCGATTAATTACGTCAAATCCAACACCTCAATACGTTGAGCGAGTAGCTAATGTATTTATTGATAACGGTGCTGGTGTACGCGGCGATTTAGCGGCGGTAGTAAAGGCTATTTATTTAGATGATGAAGCGCGGCATTTTGGCTCAGTGCTTAATTACCAAGGTAAAATTAAAGAGCCTATTTTAAAGACTGTACAGTTTTGGCGAAACCTCGATGCTAAATCGCCAGCGGGTTATTATAAAACATGGAATTTAATAAATAGCTACGGGCAAGGGCCCATGCAGTCGGCTTCGGTATTTAACTTTTTTAGGCCTGATTATCAAACCGCAGCTTTACGAAATGAAGGTATTGTTGCGCCAGAATTACAAATAGCAAACGATGCAACACTGATTGGCACCATGAACGCGCTTTACGCAAGTTTAGTGTGGAGTACCGCAGAAGCGCACAGTGATTTAAATTCAAATGGTATTTATGTTTATGTTCAAGACGACATGAATGTTTTAGAGAAAAACGGTGTTAGCGCGCTATTAACTCAGTACAACACGCTATATTTTGCAGGCGCAATGAGCAGTGACACTCGCCAAGCATTATTTGATTTAGATGCCTATTTTAATGAAGAGCAATACCGTGAACGGGTTTCGTATTTATTATATATGATTGCTATTTCACCTGAATTTAACGTGCAGTATTAGGAGCGCATAATGAGCATTAATAGAAGAGAGTTTTTGTCGTTATGTGTAAAAGGCAGCATATCGGCCGCCGCGTTAACAAGCCTGCAATTACAAGCGTTAACTGGAGCGACTAATGCTGTTGAGCTAGGTGATTACAAAGCATTAGTGTGTGTTTATTTATACGGAGGGAATGATTCGTTAAATATGCTAGTTCCGCTTGAAGGCGAGCAACGGAGTTTGTACAAGCAAAGCAGGCAAAACCTAGCGGTAGAGAGCCCACTTGAGCTAAGCATTAAAAGCCAGTTTGCAGGTGGCGTAGGTATTCATCCTTCACTTGAACCGATACAAAATGTGTTTGAATCTCAAAATTTAGCATTTATAGGCGGGGTAGGTACTTTACTCGCTCCCACAACATTGAATGACTATAAAAATAAAACAATAGGTTTGCCTAAGCATTTGTTTTCGCATAACGATCAGCAAGCTGCGTGGATGTATGGTCGAGAAAAACAATCACTTAACAGTGGTTGGGGCGCACGACTTTTAGAACGTTTAGAGTTACAAGATGAGTTTGCAGCTAATGTATCACTCGACGGTACTAATCTATGGCAAACGGGAAGTACAACGAGTGCATTTGCGCTTAACAAAAGCGGCATTAGTAGTATTAACGCGTTTGGAGGGTATCAACCTCGTAGCGAGCACGTAACCGCTATTATGAACCGCTTACTAGGCAATACGAGCCATCCGTTAAGTACAGCTTATGCCAATGGCTTAACAAGTGCGATAAATAACACTCAAGCAATGAACAGCGCGTTAGAAAGCGCGCCTGCACTTATTACCCCATTTAGCGATAATAGCCTTAGTGAGCAATTTGCCGCAGTCGCTAAAACAATTAGCGTACAGGCAAAGTTGAGTACTCAACGCCAAGTGTTTTTTGTTTCTATGGGGGGGTATGATACCCACGACAACCAATTAACAACGCACCCTGCTTTATTAAATACGTTAGCTCAAGGGTTAAGTGAATTTGATAGTGCGATGAAAGAGCTTGATATGGCTGATAAAGTGACTACGTTTACTATGTCTGATTTTGGTCGCACGTTGACCTCAAATGGCGATGGCACTGACCATGGTTGGGCAGGGAACCAAATAGTAATGGGCGGCGCAGTAAAAGGCGGCAATATATATGGCGAGCTATTAACTCAACATTTGGATGGCGCACAAGATACCGGTGGCGGGCGTTTAATTCCAAGTGTTGCTAATGAGCAGTACTTTGCCACATTGGCTCAGTGGTTTGGTGTGCCAAGCTCTGAGCTTGTTGATATTTTTCCAAACTTGAGTAACTTTGATCACACAACATTGGACTTTTTTGTGTAATTAGTCGCTAATAGTAATCTAAAAGCGCTTGTTAGTAGTATAAGCTACTGTTTAATAGTGCTTAATTGTTTTAATAATAAAAAATCACACAATATAGGAATCATAAAATGAAAGTTTTAGTGAGCTTAGTTAGTCTAATCGCCTTTTTACTCGTCATACTGCCGGGGCCTTTGTATAAATTTGGTATTGTAGAGCTAGGAACTGCGTTTGCTGGTTTTAAATTTGGTGTTTACGCTGGTGGCGCTGCATTGGTGCTACTTATAGTACAAGCGTTATTTATGCGTAAAACGTTAACGCTAAGCAGTGGTGTTATTGCGCTTGTGTTTTCGGTTGTGGCTATTGCTATGCCACTTAACATGATGAACAAAGCTAAAAGCGTACCGGCAATTCATGATATTTCAACAGATTTAGTTAACCCACCAAAATTTGTAGCAATTGCGCCACTGCGTGTTGAAGCACCAAATCCAGTAGAGTACGCAGGTGAAGAAACGGCAGTACAGCAACGCAAAGCATACCCTGAACTGGCAACGTTAAGCTTTGCACAATCTAAAGCCGATTTGATGGCAGCAAGCGAACAAGCAGTTAAAAATCTTGGTTTTGCAGTGGTAAGTGCAAACAAGGCTACAGGTATTGTAGAAGCTACTGATACAACCACATGGTTTGGTTTTAAAGACGATGTGGTAATTCGTATTAAAGATGAAGGCAGCCAGCGTTTTGTTGATATTCGTAGTAAATCGCGAGTAGGGCGTAGTGATTTAGGAAAAAATGCAGAGCGCATTCATTCAATTATTAATGAACTAAACAGCTTACTTGCAAAATAATTAAATTTAGCGCCCTAGTACTAACGATTGAGCCCAAACAGTGTTTGGGCTTTTTTGTGCCTATTTTATATTGTCAGGTTCTATTCACGGGCTATGGACTATGCTGTTGATGATTTAAATTTTTAACCACTATGGAGTTATTATGAAGACAGTAGGATATGCAGCAAAAAGCCAAGGTTCTGAATTGACAGAGTTTTCTTTTGAGCGCCGCGATTTGCGAAATAACGATGTAGAAATTGAAATTTTATACTGTGGTGTGTGCCATTCAGATTTACACGCCGTACGAAATGATTGGGGTGGCAGTGACTACCCGCTAGTACCTGGGCACGAAATTGTTGGTAAAGTTATGTCGGTAGGTAGCGACGTTAAAAAATATAAGCAAGGCGACACAGTTGCTGTGGGTTGTATGGTTGATTCGTGCCAAAGTTGCGATCAATGTGATAACGACGAAGAGCAATTTTGCCGCGAAGGCATGGTTGGTACGTACGCAGGCAAAGACCGCGTTAGTGGTGAAATGACCCAAGGTGGATATTCTAAGCATGTTGTTGTACGCGAAGAATTTGTACTTTCTGTACCAGAAAATTTAGACCTTTCACGCGTTGCACCGCTACTTTGTGCAGGTATTACTACGTATTCGCCACTTCATAAGTGGGGAGTACAAAAAGGTAGCCGTGTTGGTGTTGTTGGTCTAGGTGGGCTTGGTCACATGGCCGTTAAAAATGCAGTTGCAATGGGCGCAAGCGTTACGGTAATTGGCCGTAGTGAGTCTAAAAAAGATGATGCGGTTAAATTAGGCGCTCAGCACTATTTAGTGTCATCTAATGATGACGAAATGAAAGACTCGCAATCTGCCTTTGACGTCATTATAGATACAGTCCCTGTAAAACATGATTTATCTATTTACACACCGCTACTTGATGTAGATGGTACATTAGTTATTGTTGGCCAAGTTGGTCCTGTAGATGAGCTAAGCACGGTGCCATTATTAATGGGTCGCCGTCGTATTGCAGGCTCACTTATTGGTGGTATTGCACAGACGCAACAAATGCTCGACTTTTGTGGTGAAAATAACGTGCTACCTGAGTGCGAAATGATCAACATTGACGAAATTAACACGGCATACGAGCGTATGGAAAAATCTGACGTACGATACCGCTTTGTTATTGATATGGCATCGTTAAACGCTTAATTTACTAGGTAAATTAAAAATAAAAGAGCCGCTAATT
>NZ_JACJDN010000259.1:0-5370 GCF_014163565.1 Pseudoalteromonas sp. SR45-5
GATGCAGAAACACGTGTTGTTACCGATATGGAAATTGAGGTTGCATTAATAACAGCAAGGCGCGGATATATTCGAGAGTTGAGAGCTGATGAAACACAAAACGCTATAAAAATTGCGACGTTATTGTATGAAAATGGGCGATATCAGGATGCTCTATCAATTACTGAGCAATATAAACATGTATTCATAAAGCAAGCCAACTACCTACAGGCTTTATGCTTATGTAAATTACATCGTTTAGATGAAGCATATTCTGAGTTTTTATTGTTTATTGATCTATATATTGAACGCCAGCTGTGGCTATGGCCACTCATTGTTGAACTAGTAAGGTATTGTTACGATTTAATTACCTATGAATTACTAGTAGAAACAATACAAGAACATACTGCCACTTTTAGCGATTTCTATCAAACAGCCTTCTTTTCTGGCTCTTTAGAACCTCGTTGTTATACAGAACAAGAAATGGAAATACTTGAACTAACAAATGAGCGAGATTCAGTCAGACGATCACTTGAATCAATATGGCATATTGAATCAATGCAAATCTTTGCACTGGCTATATTATGTATTCGAGATACAGAGTTAGTTGATTACGAGGACCATAGTGTTGTTGAAAACCGCCAACGTGATGCCCTTAATTGTGTCAAAGAAATTAAACAATTTATGCTTTATAACCCGAGTGATTGTTTAAAGTTTTTAGAGGCTGCATTTGATCAACAAGACTATGATACTTGTATTATGTTAGCTGACATAGCAATTAAAGCCCTACGCACAGCGCCACAAGCATATTATTTTAAAGGATGCGCACTTTTAGAATTAAACGAGTATGGCAAAGCTCTAGAGTCATTTAAACAAGCAGCATACGAGTATAATACTCATCCATACGCTGTACACTCTTTGAATTCAGCCATTACGTGTGCTGAAAAACTTATCGAGCAAGGGTTGTCCTATCAAGCAACACATAATGAGCTATGTATGCAATTACAGAATAAAAAGGAGATAGTTGATGGACAATAGTCAAGCAGATTTAATGCTTAAAAGCCAATCATTAACTAATAAGCAGAAACACTGGTTAATTAGTTTATCTGGTTACCTATCGATGCAAAATGGCTATTCTCTGGATTGTTTGTTACATAAGAGTAAGACATACCCATTGCAAGCAATTATCAATGGCAATATAAAAGTATTGAAAAATAGTTATGATATACATAGCAAAGTTGACTTAGTTGAAACTCTAGATGTTTTTGCAGACACAGCTCGAAGTGGTCAGTTTATGAATTGTTTAGCCCAAAGCGTTCGTCATGACTTATACATTGAACGCTTTTTTTTAAATCAAAATGAAGATAAAAACAGTGATGAATATGTGGTTAGTGCATGGGCTCAAAAACATAATGTTGCATTATCAAACTGTGGAATTAAAGGTTTTGATATAGGACGCTCTGCGTTTTTATGCCGGTGTGCGTTTACTACTGGTTTAATCACAGAACAAGAGGCTTGGTATTATTTACTAGTACTGGGCAAAATTGCACAACAATTATTTATTGATTGGCAAGAATTTGGCATGAGTCACCTTGTTGGCCGCTTAACTTGGGTTGGTATTAACTTAACTGATCCGTCGGATAATAAACGTTATCCTAATGATTTTGATATAAAGCAAAAGATTCAATTAGATGTCGAAGAATTGACATCAATTTTAGCTGACGATGAACACCCATGGTGCCAACTCGATTGGCAAATAGATTTGTAGTCTAAAGTGCATGATTCATAGAGATCGTTTTAATATTATACGGCCTCATGAACAATGAAATTATATAGTACTTTAAATGGATTGAACTTTGCGAAGAAACTAAAAGTGTAGGCACTGTGTGCCGAAGACGCGGTATATTTAGGCTTACTATTTGTAAGTGGTTAGGTCGATAAAAAACAGACTGTCTAGTTTCCTTAAAACTCCCCAGCATCAATATTAAAGCTAAAAGATAAACACTCAGGAGATAACTTTGAATACAGAGTTAACGGATCATTTAAAAAAGTCAGCATTAGCAGCCATTATTAATTTAGATACCAGTTCAGTAAGCGCAGCTGATCTCATGTTTACTGAATTCGAAAGTAATGAAGTGATAACAAGCTTGTTATTTTTATTAGCCTTTAACGATGAAACTAATAATAAGTTCACGTTGAATGAAAAAATTAAAGATGTACTTGTTGTAAGCTGTTATGAGCACTTATCAAATAAGAATAAGTATGAATTCAATACTCAATGGTTATATAAGATCATTGATAAATGGGGCGCGGGTATCATTCAGGCGTTAATACCTCGTCACTTTTTTTCAAGGTATTTATTATTAGATCTTATTAACTATATCAGTGATTATGATATTGCAGAAACACTGCTTGATGAAATGGATAATGATGACCCTGAATATCGAACCAATGCCAAAATAGCATTATTAGATTTAAAGGGGCAAACAATTGATATAAATTATCGTAATATATTCAACTGGTTTAACGAAGATATTCAGCTAACGAGTTATGTGGCGGATGGTCGAGATGAAGCGATGAGTCTTTTGCATATTTTAAAGTATATGCTAAAGCATGAATTCCCGCTTGAATACATTAATCAAACTGTTGAAAAATTAAAGAGCTTGTTTAATGTGAAAGGCATTATGCCGTTTTGGAGAGATGCTGCCACGGCTTTAGTGCTAGCTACGAGTCATCACTCACTGGCACAAGAATATATTGCACTTGCAATGGAATTAAACGTTAGTTCAATGCCCAGCGAAGATCTTATTTTTTATCGTTTAAGTCATGGTTTGATTGATTTGCCAACAGCGTGTGATGCACTTTTGGTAGGTTACCCTATACAATCTAACCTACAGATTTTACGTGATTATTTTGCACTAGAGAAGCAGTCTGAGGTGTTTCTAGCCATTGCAGATGCAAGCTTAATCGATAACAAAAACGATAAGTTAAATGCAAATACGTTATTAACGCTTTGTGAGCATATTTCCAGTGAACATGCGTTAAATAATACACTTATGGCTCGTTTAGATCGTGAATACGCCCCAGGATTCATTTCCTATGCACTGACACACGCACCTGACAAGGTTGAATCATTATTAGTATTGGCAAGAGAGAGCCGAAGTTTATGGACCATAATTGAAGCTAATACCGAGTTTTTCTCACACACTATTCATGTTGAACCAGAGCACGCATTTAAACGTTTTTTTACTGAGGTACCAAGCGATTACATTGATTATAAATTGTTTACGGCTAATTTTACTGAACAACACTGGGCATACTTTATGTCAGGGCTTGAAGAGCATTTTGCTAGCACCACTGATTATATTAGATCAGAGACTTTGGAAGCTATCCCTATGGCTATAATACCCGAACAGTATATAGAAAAGTTTAAGCAATGGATTATTAAATTAGAATATGGATTTGACCGCGACGAAATTTTTTCTAAACTCACATTACCTGCAAACCAATTACAAGCGTTATTAATTAAGCTACAAGAGCAGCCGTTAGAAACTTTATTAGATGGAAAATTGATCTGGGCTGAGAAAAATTTAGCTCAAATCTAGACTGACAGTCACCGATTAAAAAACGGGTAACTGTCAGATCAAGTCTGAGCTAGTACACATAAACACTATATTTGAAGTTGGCCACTACATGAACTCGTTATTTCTATAAAACACTCGCTCTATCTAAGCAAGAAAGTGTTGTTTGGCCTTGCTGGTTATAGAGTTCAGCTATCTCCTCTCGGCCTTGTGCTTTTTTATCTAAACAATACAACAACTCGTTTGGGCGCATTAATTTTGCATTGATAGGTAGAAAATCAAGCTTATTATCATTCATATGCGTATTATCTAAACCAATAAACATACCAATATTACCATCAGGGTGATCAACAGACCATTCTTCAGGTGCACCATCCATGTCTAATTGTAGTGTAAGAAAACGGTGTTCTATGAGGCGCTCTTTAAAGTTATCGATATTAGGTATTATGCGGCCAATTGTTTGAATTAGGTTCATTTGCCAAGAGCTGCTAAATCTTTGAATGGATTCATTGGTTTCTATATATACCTCAAATGGTGTTTCAGGGCTTGATAAGCCACTTGTAGCAACGATCTGATTTTCCCATTCTGGTGGTGTAACCAAAACAATATTTCGCGTGCTGCCATGCCAATGAGGGTAATCTGCTAAATAAGGATTTAAAAAGCTCAGCTCTAATGTTTCGTTTATTTCACCGGCTTGTTGCCAATAAGATGATAATATTGCTTGCTCTGATTCAGTTTGTTGTTGAACATCTAAATTACTTTGCAAAAATTTACTCTTATCATAACTGCCTTTTTTCCATGGGCGTGTCATATCATTTGGTAGGCTTTCCCACGACTCTATGGCTAAATGAAAGTCGCTACTTAATGAGTCAAACTCTGCACCCTCGGCATCTAATCCAGTGTAGATTATATAATCTTCATCGAACTTAGTTTTAATGTCGTAACTACCATCACTTTCCAATTCAAAACGAGCTTTATTCCAAGGAATATCCGCTTCGTCTTTTTTCATCATTTTATAAAGTGCATAAAATGCTTCATCACCCTGAGAATTTTTCAGTACACCATCGACTATATCTATATCATAAATTTTTTCTTCGCCGCCGATATAGTAAGTTCCAGTCATAAAACCACAGGTGTTTTCTCGACTGAGACCGATATCACAATAAGCTTTATCCCACTGTTCGGGTAATGCGTTGAACATTGATTGGCCAATATGCTGGTGAATTTCTTCTGCTGAATTAAACATTGCTACTCCTAGAGATTAAAATTAAACATCCTGTTCAGTTAATTGGATATGATGTGCTTTAAAGCTGTTAATTAATTTTTTTGATGGATTACTGTGCTCTAAACCAATGACTTGTTTTAAGTTAGGTAGCAGTGGTAAGTCTTTTGATGCTTTGTTGCTTACTTTTAATACCTCATCTCCACAGCCTGGATCCCAAAAAGGCCATATCTGAGAATAAACTTCTGAGCCGCCATCGACACCGCAATCTTGTGTCAGAGAAGTGACTTTTGCTAACAGTTCCTCTGGGATATCAAGTCCTTTAAAGTAAGCGAGTACCTCGGGTATAACTTCATATCCTTCTTGCTCTTTATCAATTTCTCGCTGGTGGTATTCAGCTATAAACTCGGTAAGGTCAAACTTAGGGGTTAATAAATTTTTGTTATACATCAGCTCTTCAATAACAAGTAACTTAAAATGCAGATCGTTAAATTTGATTTTAGGTTTTTTATTAATCGGAAATGCTTTGGGTGTGTTTTTAAGAGCTAAAATTCTTTCGATAAGTTGTTCAAGCTGTACTTTTGTTTT
>NZ_JACJDN010000025.1:0-15079 GCF_014163565.1 Pseudoalteromonas sp. SR45-5
CCAAGCTAAAAACAACTTGGCTAGTTATATAAACGACTATCTTACTTTTTAAAGGGGGTTGTCGTTCTGTGGATTAATAACTCTTGAAACTAACAACTGCTCTACCCTAATGCCCTCTACATCAACAACTTCAAACTTAAAGCCTGAAAAAGTTAAATGCTCTGCACGTTTAGGGATTCGCTTCATACTGTAAATTAAAAATCCAGCGACAGTTTCATAGTGCATCTGATCTGGAAATTCTTCTATATCAAGTACCTTTGCTAAATCGGTAATTGGAGTTAACCCATCTACAAGCCATGAATTTTTATCGCGCTCTATAATTAATTCATCACCTTGATGAGTAATTAAATCCCCCATAAACCCTTTCATTAAGTCTTTTACCGTTACAATACCTACCGAAAGCGCGTATTCGTTTACGACAACAGCAAATGGCTTTGCTGCGCTTTTAAACGCATTTAAGGCTTCTGATAGGCTTAATGTTTCCGGTAAGTAAAAAACATCTTTATCAATCAGCTCATCGTTTATATTGGCGGCTTCGCCTTTTAGTACTTGTCGTAAAATATCTTTAGATTCAACAGAGCCATGCAATTTATCTAAATTTCCTGACACTACTAAAAAGTGATTATGAGGGTGGTCAATAATTTTGGTCGCAATATCATGGCTAGATTCGTTTAAATCAAAATAGACAATTTGGTCGCGTGGCGTCATTACGCTTGATAAAAACCGCGCTTCTAGGTCAAACACATTACCAATGAGTTCATACTCTTGCTTTTGCAAACTACCATATGCAGCACCCGCTTCCATCATGGCAACAATGTCCTCAGTTGTAACGTTGTCTTCTCGCTCAGCGGGCACTTTAAATAAGCGCAGCACAAAGTTAGTTACCCCATTAAAAAACATCACTAGCGGAGTTAAGGCAAAGGTTACCCAGCGCATTATTGTAACGACTCTAACAGCGACAGCTTCTGGCATGATCATCGCTAAACGTTTTGGCATTAAATCGGCGAACAAGATAAACAGAGATGTAATAGTAAAAAATGAGAATAAAAAGCTAATTTTTTCTAAGTGTGCACCTTGATAAAAAAGCACTAAAACACTTTCAACATAAGGCGATAAAGCCTGCTCGCCCACAATACCACCCAAAATCGCAATCGCGTTGAGTGCAATTTGGATCATGGCAAAAAAAGCCCCTGGATTTTCTTGTAGCTTTAATACCGCTGCTGCTTTTATATTTCCTTCATCTGCCATTACCCGCAGTTTTATTTTACGCGACGCTGCAATTGCTATTTCTGACATAGCAAACAACGCACTGATCAAGATCAATAAGCTAATCCCGATTAAATCACCCATTTAACGCTCCAATAAGTTAGCGCTTTTTTAAACAAAAAGCAGCTGGATTATAATCGGTTTTTTAAACGCAGCAATTTATATTTACGAAATATATTTAAGCTATTAATTTTCAATTATTTAAGAGGTAAAACAGTGAGTTTAAAGTGCTTAAATTTTATTAAAGGCAACTTTTAATTGAGAAACTAAAGCCGGATCCATATTTATATTACAGGCAAAAAATAACGGAGACTGAGTTGTGTTTAAATCAAGTAATGGTTCTAGTAACTCAAGCTTAGGCTCTGTTTGAACTCGATAGTTAAATTGCTTTTTGTTGAGGATAACAAAATCAAGTATATGGTGACGAGTGCTTATGAGTTTATCTATTTTATCTAGGCTATCGATGAGTAATAAATGCTTACTTTCACTAAAGCCCCTTTCAAGCAAATAATGATGACTAAAGTTATCACGCAGTACTGCTATTTTGTATTTTTTAGCATCATTGAGGGTGTTTAACTTTATACCTCTGGATTTTAGACCATAAATGGCAGAGTCAAAGCTTTCCAGTTCGCCTACCCAGTTAAACTTACTTTCTCTATTAGGTAATCGAACAATCGAAAATATACAGGTGTTTTTATCGCGTAGCGCTGCATTGTAGGATATGGCCCAACTATGCGCCAACATAGTGTAGTTTATACCTGTACCTTCTAGCGCTTTATGAACTTTTTCGACAGAGCGGCCAACGAGTTTGTTATCTTCATTAATATACTGAAAGTCCGGAAATACTTCCGTTACTATTGTAATTTCAGCTGCATCAACTTTAATACAGCTAATGAACAATAAAAAGATCAACAATTTCATCTAGTGAGGCCTCAACCAACTCATTATATGTATTTAATAAATATAGCTGAGGCTTTGTGAACTGCTAGTTTTTAGTTATGTAATGCACACTTATACGCTGATAGTGCTAGTATTTATAGCTTCTGCAGCTTACTTATTCATCGCACTAATTAAAAAGGCTGAAATTTTAGCGCCTTCTCTAAGTGTCGTTTCTGAGCTTGATTGACCAACTAAAGAGCTGTCGGTAAATGGCGCTATCTCCATCATATCTGCACCCGTAATAGGAAACTCATCCGCAATGGCTGATAAAATATCAAGCGCATGCTGAGGCGTTAAACCGTGATGCTCTGGCGTACCTGTGGCAGATGCAAACTCTGCATCAAGTGCATCAATATCAAAGCTTACGTATATTTCATCAACGTTATCGGCTTTTAACTGTGCAATAGCGTCGGCAGCAACCGCTGCTGCGCCGCGTTCAATGATTTCATGTGCCCAGTGCTGTTTAACACCAAAAGTATTTTCCCAATGCGCTTTAGGCTTGCCACTTGAGCGTATACCAAATTGTATTAAATGATTCGGCGCAGGTAAAAATTCTAAAATATGTGTACACCACGAGCCAAAACATAAATCAATACCTAAGCGCTCCACAAGTAAATCGGTATGCGCGTCAAAGTGAATAATAGCCGTGCGCTTACCTTGCTCACGTTTTGCTTTTAAGTACGCTTTAGTAAGTGGGTAACTAATTGAGTGATCGCCACCAATACCAAATATCCCTTTATCTTTAAATGTTGCGTAAAAGCTGTCGCATACATCCTCAGTGATTGATAACGGGCTTACGTAATAATCGTTATCTTCATCACCATATAAGGCTTTTTGGCAATTAGAAATGGTTGCATCATTTAGGTATTTGTCATGAAGTAAATGTGGGATTACACGTACATCACCTAAATCAAACGAATGACACTGAGGTTGCTGATCAATTAAAGCTGAGCGCACAAACAGTGGCCCCCAGTTTGCTCCGCGTAATATCCCACCGCCACAGTCTGAACTAATACCTAACATAACGGCTTTATGTGGTGAGTTTGGTAATTCGTTTAAAGACTCGCGCCACAAATTATCAACGTTTTCAGTTTGTCCGTAAAGTTTATTACGCAGCGCGGCTTTGCGCTCTTTTGCAGTATTTACTGTGTATACGCCATCGCCCGGTGCGCACAAACAGTGCTCAACTTTGTTTTTAAATGCTTCAAATTGTGTGCTCATAATAAACTCCTTCGGTTTTTATTCTGTACGTAGCTAATTACTTTTGATTAGTTATGCAAAATCACTAAAAATGCCTAAACTTCAAATAAATGCCACTTTGCTAAATAAGTCAGTGCTTAATATAAGTAAACACGTTAGTTTTTACGTCTTCACTACAAGATTAAATCATTGAATTTATTTGATATTAATGAAACTTTGTAATCATTCATTTAATCGTAGTTACGCGCTTGAGTGATACTTATTATGTCTGCTTGAACATGTCAACAGCGCAACAAGGCTACGTATATAAGTACTTGAGTGAATATTCATAGTTGGTGAATAAATCAAATTAGCCCTTAAAATTATTAAGGCTTTATTGGAAGAGTTAAGATAAAACGGACAATCGTCCTGTACTTGATAAACGTTTCTAGCAATCATGCTAGATTGACAACAAATTATTATAAAAGGCTTAGCTATGGAAAAGGTATTTCACTTAGGACTATGTATTGACGATCTTAAAGGTGCAAAACTTGCGATTGTACCGGGCGATCCAGATCGTGCAGCACGTATTTCACAATTCCTAGACAACCCAACCTGCCTTGCTCAAACTCGCGAGTTTCATGTTTATTTAGGTCAATTAAACGGCCACTCTGTGGTTATATGTTCTACAGGTATTGGTGGTCCATCTACGTCGATTGCAGTAGAAGAATTAGCACAACTTGGCGTGCGTAAATTTTTACGTATTGGTACAACCGGTGCAATTCAGCCACACATTAACGAAGGCGAAATTTTAATTAGCCAAGCGTCTGTACGTTTAGACGGAGCTAGCCAACACTTTGCACCACTTAGCTACCCTGCTGTATCTGACTTTTATGCAACACAAGCTATGGTACAAGCATGTAAAAACCTAAATATCGATTTTCATATTGGTATTACTGCATCAAGCGATACATTCTACCCAGGGCAAGAGCGTTACGATACGCACTCTGGTTACGTTCCTAAATCACTACAAGGTAGCTGCGAAGAGTGGCAAAAATTGGGCGTGATGAACTACGAAATGGAATCGGCAACATTATTTACTATGTGTGCAGCCCTTGGATTACAAGCAGCATGTGTAGCAGGCGTACTTGTTAACCGTACTCGCCAAGAAATACCAAATGTAGACCACGGTGAAATTGAGCGTAAATCTGTAGCTGTAGTATTAGAAGCAGCTAAAGTATTACTTGATTAATACAGGTTATAGCAGTCAGTGAGTTAATTCGATAGAATGACTCGCTTTAATAAAGCACAGCGCCGGCTGTGCTTTATTGTATGCAAGCCACTATTTAAGTGGTGCGCTAATTACTTTAAGTGCAGGTAAATGCGTAAAACTGGCAAGTACAGCTTTTGCCACTTGCGACTGGTTTTCACGACCCGCTGTTTCGAGCAATGTAATTCCCTTCACCGTACTTTCGTTAAAGCTAAGCCCAGCTAAAAAGAACTGGCTTAGTGCACTTTGTAGTGGCGATAAACTTGGACTGTAAGCTGCATTTTCGGCGTAACTTCCGTAAAAGTCACCATCACTAAATGTACTTATTTTTACGGCGCTAAAGTTTTGGCTGTAAGGCACATACGCATTAAGTGCAAAACGCGCAAGGGTTTCATCAAGGTCTTCAGCGCTAAAATTACCTTGCTGTGGTTTTGGGTTAAACAAGCTAAATTCGTTACCTAAATCGGTAGGTCCAAATGAATGCGGCAGTAATTCAGCAAGTTTAAATTGCTGATCAGGAAGTAAAATATCAAACTCTTTCGCATCAGCTAGTTCGTTCATAAACTGGCGACAATACCCACAAGGCGCATCGCTAATCGCAATTTTAACTATTTTTTTAGCGCCGTTTAACCATGCGTTATTTATAGCCGATTGCTCTGCATGAACCACTAAACTCAATGCTTGATGATCAAACTCTACATTCGCACCAAAGTAAAAGTTTACCTCACCCTTTTTATCAAGCGCTTTAACAATTGCGCCTACATGAAAATCTGACACTGGCGCAACGGCATACTCAGAAGCTAAAGGCACTAAACCTTGTAGTAATACATCATCAGACACATTGAGTTGCGCGCATAACGCTTTAATATTATTAGAATTTAATATGCCACGTTGTGATTTTAATTGACTACGTAATGACGCTGTTTGCGCTACGCTTAATGTGAAGTGCGAATTTGTAAGTGCTGTATCTTGCTGTACAGTAAAAGTTGCTGAAGCCATAATATTTTTTAATTATTCAATGGCTAAGTAGTTTAAAAGGTTAGGGCGTTAAATACCAGCCTATTTAACGCAAAAAAAGGGAGCACATCGCGTGCTCCCTTTTAATACCAATAGGTATACCTAACAAAATAAAGTGTTAGCCGGTATTACGCATACCTGCAGCTATACCTGTCATCGTGATCATTAACGCATTATCAATGTCACCTTCGTTTCGTTTTTCCTCTGAGCGAGCACGGCGTAAAAGCTCAACCTGTAATAGGTTAAGTGGATCGGTGTACGGATTACGTAAACTAATCGACTCCTTAATCCAAGGTTGTTCGGCGAGTAGGCTTTTTTGTGGGCTAAGTGATTGCACCAAGCTAATCGCTTCTTGAAGCTCTTTACGAAGTGTTACACCCAATGGTTTGTACATATCTTCCACCAGCGCATTATCGTAATGCTCACTCAACCAGCAATCGGCTTTACTAAATACCATTTCTAGCATTTCTAGGCGCGATCTAAAGAATGGCCACTGTAGGCTCATTTCGCTGAGTGTTTCTGCGCCGTACTTATTAAGCGCAGCTTTTAAGCCAGTTAACGCACCTAACCATGCAGGAAGCATTAAACGGTTTTGGCTCCACGCAAAAATCCATGGAATAGCACGCAGGCTTTCAACGCCACCATTAGGATTACGTTTTGCAGGACGCGAGCCTAGCGGCAACTTAGACAGTTCAAGCTCAGGCGTTGCCATTCTGAAGTAAGGTACAAAGTTTTCATCGTGGCGAACTACATTACGGTAGTGTTCACACGACTCCTCACTTATTAGCTTCATTACTTCGCGCCACTGCGGTTTTGGTTCCGGCGGCGGTAATAAGTTACTTTGTAGTACTGCACCTGCGTAAATATTTAAGCTTTGCAGTGCTACATCGGGTAAACCAAATTTAAAGCGGATCATCTCGCCTTGCTCGGTTACACGCAAACCACCTTTTAACGAACCTGGCGGTTGTGAATGCAGCGCTTGTGCAGCAGGTGCCCCACCACGCCCTACTGTGCCACCACGTCCATGGAATAAAATAAGTTCAATACCACGCTCATCAGCAAGTTGTACTAGTTTATCCATAGCTTCGTACTGCGCCCAACCTGCTGCCATCATGCCGGCATCTTTAGCAGAATCAGAGTAACCAATCATTACATTTTGGGTGTTTTTAATGTGCCCGCGATACCAAACATTATCAAGTAATGTAGTAATTACATCACTGCCTGCGTTTAAATCGTCGAGTGTTTCAAACAAGGGTGCTACTGGTAAATCAAAGCTACAGCCGCTTTCTTTTAGCAATAATTGTACTGCTAAAATGTCTGATGCTGTTCGCGCCATCGAAATAATATACAAGCCAAATGTTTGTTCGTCTTGCTTAGCAATAACATCAAAGGTGTCTAGCACTTCTTGAACATCAGGGCTTGGTTGCCAATGTTTTGGAATAAGCGGTCTGCGAGAGTTAAGTTCAGTAAGTAAAAAAGCTTGTTTATCTTGCTCTTGCCATTGGTTGTAGTCGCCTAAACCTAAATAACGAGTCAGCTCAGAAAAAACATCGCTGTGACGAGACGAGTCTTGGCGCACATCGAGTTTAGCTAAACGCAAGCCAAAGCTATTAATACGGTACAGTAAATCAAGCAATAATCCATCAGCAACTACTTTCATATTACACTTTAATAACGAGCGGTAGCAAACCTCTACAGGGTGCTTAAGCTGATTAATATCGGTAATTAAATCTTGTGAATCGCTACGCTTATTTTTAATTTTAGCGCCCAAGTGAGCCACGGTCTCTGCAACTTGGTTTTTAAGCTTTTTGATCACCGCTCTGTATGGTTCAAAGTCTTGACCTGCCAACTCAATAAGCTCATCACTGGCGTCTGACATAGATAATTCAGCGCATAACGTTTTTAAATCTTGAATATATAAGTTAAGCGCCATCCAACGACCATGGTCAAGCACCTCTGCTGTAACCTGCGATGTTACAAATGGATTTCCATCACGGTCTCCACCCATCCAAGATGTGAACTCAATCGGGCTGTAATCTTTTGGTAGCTCTAAACTTAATTGCTCTTTAACATTGGCTGAAAATTCACGTAAAAAGCGCGGAACAGCGTGCCAAAGACTGTTTTCGATTACCGCATAACCCCATTTAGCTTCATCAACTGGCGTTGGGCGAGAGCGACGAATGTCGTCGGTATGCCAAGCCTGGCTAATAAGCTGTTCAATACGATTTAAAATAGCATCTCGCTCTAGCGGTAAGTTATCTTTTCGCTCTAATGACGCTAAGCAATCACTTAGTTCAACATGTTTGTTAATAATAGTACGGCGCGTCACCTCGGTTGGGTGGGCGGTTAATACTAAGTTTATGTGGAGTTTTGAGAGTGTTTCGGCCAAATGATTACTATCTAGCTGGCCTTGTTCTGCTTTTGTAACTAACGTTTTTAATGTTTGAGTGAGAGGGTTTTGTTGACCAAGGCCAACGTCATTAAAACGCGAAACGGTATGAAATTGTTCTGCTACATTAGCAAGGTTTAAAAAATGATTAAATGAACGGGCAACCGGCAAAAGCTCTTCATCACTAAGCGCATGTAAAACGTCTATTAGCGCTTGTCTGTCGTCTTCATTACCACTGCGAGATGATTTAGATAAAGCCCGAATTTCTTCTACTTTATCTAAAATAGCTTGGCCTTGAGCATCCTTAATAGTTTGTCCTAGTAATTGCCCAAGTAAATTTACATTACCTCGCAAGGCGGCATATTGTTCACTCATTTCTCATTCTCCTTTGTTTCGTAGGACACTATTAATATCATCATGAAGAGATATTTAATAGATCCATTTGCAATGTCTTGTCGTAAAAAAGTATATATAAAATAATCACAAAGCAATTACATGATCATTTTTTACGATGGAAACTGCCCTCTTTGCAGCACCGAAATGCAGCAACTAAAACACGCAGACTCTAAAAATCTAATTACGCTTGAAGATCTTAACGCGAGCGACTTTAGTGAACGCTACTCGTATATTGATAAAGACAAAGCAATGAACTACCTGCAAGCCCAAAAGCAATCAGGTGAAATGATTTACGGGCTTGATGTAACTTACGAAGCATGGAAAATAGTGGGTAAACACAGCTGGTTGAAAATTTTTCGCTTGCCAATAATTCGCTTTTTCGCTGACTGCGGATACCTGTTATTTGCTAAGTATAGGCATCCCATCAGTCGCTTTTTAATGCCAAATACTCAGTGCAGTAACGGCCAATGTGGACTAAAAGCAAAAGGTGATAAATGAAAACCATTGTTTTATTCGGCGCAAGCAGTGCCATAGCAAATGCATATATAGAACATTTACAAATAAACACGCCTACTCATCAGATAGTTTGTATTAGTTCAAAAAGTATTGAATCTGACTCAAGTTTTGTCCACCTGCATACTGACTACACAAAACAAAGTTTAGTGCGCGTCACTAATTACCTAAAAGAGCAAAATGCCGATATACAACAAGTTATTATATTCAATGGTACACTGCACAACGAAACCCATATGCCCGAAAAAAAGCTGGAGGATTTAGACGCTGAGTATTTTAGCCAACTTCTCAATTCAAACACCCTAACCCCCCTACTTTGCTTGCAGAGTATTTTGCCGCTCTTAACACATAAAACGCACTGTACTATTACAGCACTCAGTGCGCGTGTGGGCAGCATTAACGACAATAAATTAGGCGGTTGGTATACGTATCGCGCCTCTAAGGCAGCTCTTAACATGCTATTTAAAACCGCAGCGATTGAGCTTTCACGCCGAGCTAAAAATACCAAGCTCGTTTTATTTCACCCAGGGACTACTGATACTGCGCTTTCAAAGCCATTTCAAAAAAACGTACCCGCTGGAAAACTCTTTACAGCTGAATTTGTAGCTAAGCAGCTTTTTACACTTACTTTTAATAACCTTCATTTAGAACTCAATGGTGAGCCTGCCTACTTAGATTGGCAAGGCAAAACCATACCGTGGTAAGGACCTTTAATGCATTTTACTAAAGAGCGCATAAACGCACTTGAAAAACACACTCGTACTCATTTAATTAATTCGCTTTCGGGTTTTAAAAGCGCCAACTTAATTGGCACGCAAGACAAACAAGGCAATACTAATCTCGCCATTGTTAGCTCTGTTATTCATTTAGGTGCTCACCCGCCGCTAGTTGGCATGATAATGCGCCCAAATAGCGTGCCTCGCCATACGTTCGAAAACATAATCGAAACCGGTAGTTACACCATTAACCAGGTTAATAAAGCTATTTATAAGCAAGCTCATCAAACATCAGCCCGCTACGACAAAGGCGAGTCAGAATTTGCAGCGACAGGTTTAACGCCCGAATACTTAAACGACTTTGCAGCGCCTTTTGTTAAAGAAAGCCGCTTAAAGTACTCGGTTAAATTTGTAGAAAACCAACATTTAGCCATCAATGGCACAGAGCTTGTAATAGGTGAAATCACTGATGTGTATTTAGATGAAGTAGCACTTCAAAGTGATGGCTTTTTAGATTTACAGGCTATTGAAACGGTGGCAGTAACCGGGCTTGATAGCTACCACACAAGTAATAAACTCACGCGTTTACCTTACGCTAAAAAATAATATGCCATTTTAAGAGGCTATAAACTAATAGCCTCTTATCGCATAACATTGAATTTTACCTTGGTATTAATCACACTAGCTAAAAATCCAAGGAGAAAAATATGACCACCATCGGTATTGGTACACAATCAAGCGAGCAAGCGCTGGCAAGCCTAAGTAACATGACGCAAACGCTGACCCCTATCGCAGCTGACGAACATTTAGAGCGCATAGCCAAGGCTCAAGCGTATATGCTAGCAAACAACATAGATGCAATTTATTTAAACGCTGGCACCAACCTTACCTACTTTACAGGCATGAAATGGTACGCGAGCGAACGTATGGTTGGCGCGATATTACCCGCCCTTGGTGAAGTACAATACATTGCGCCTTATTTCGAAATTGGTTCACTAAACGGGTTTAAAGTAATAGATGGGCCTATTCATGGGTGGCAAGAGCACGAAAATCCTTATGCACTTTTTGTCGAAGTATTAAAAAAGTTAAACATTAATGAAAACGCAACCATTGGCATTGATGAAAGCGCACAATTTTTTATATTCGACGGCATTAATAAAGCACAAACGGGTTTAACCCTCATAAATGCACAACCTGTAACGGCGCATTGCCGTATGCATAAATCAATTCACGAGCTTAGCTTAATGCAGCGCGCGATGGATATGACCTTAGCCGTACATCAAGCCACAGCAAGCATGCTTTATGAGGGAATAACCACCACCGAAGTAGAAGCTTTTATTAAGCAAGCACATCAAAAAGTAGGCGCGCCAGGTAACTATTTTTGTATTGTTTTATTTGGTATTGCAACGTCTTTTCCGCACGGTGTTAAAAACGCCCAAGTACTTAAAAAAGGCGATATGGTATTAATTGATACCGGCTGTAAAGTACACGATTACCTATCTGATATTACCCGTACCTATGTATTTGGCGAACCTACAATGCGCCAACGGATGTTTTGGGATCATGAAAAAGCAGCGCAAATGGCGGCATTTAATGCAGCTAAAATCGGTGCCACCTGCGAAGACGTAGACGCTGGCGCACGTACTTATTTAGCGGCGCAAGGCCTAGGTCCGCAGTACCAAACACCGGGTTGCCCGCATCGAACGGGCCACGGCATTGGGCTAGATATTCACGAATGGCCATACTTAGTTGGCGGTGATAAAACCCCACTTGCCCCAGGCATGTGCTTTAGTAACGAGCCAATGTTAGTTATACCCGATGAATTTGGCGTGCGTTTAGAGGATCATTTTTACATGACCGACAACGGCCCTCATTGGTTTACACAACCAAGTTATAGTATTGACGACCCATTTGGCCTTAACGCTTAAAACTGAATACCTTCAAGAGCAGCTGCTTAGCTGCTCTTTTTAGTTTGGCATTGATAAAGTGCAGTTCATCCCAATATCCCCTGTTATACCAAAGCAATCCTCAAAAGGATAAATATGAAAAACTTTAAAATTGATATCGTTTCAGACGTAATGTGCCCTTGGTGTGTAGTGGGTTATAAAAACCTAGAAACTGCACTAGAGCAACTCAAAGACGAAATGAGTGCAGATATTACGTGGCATCCTTTTGAGCTAAGCCCTGATATGCCACTTGAAGGTCAAAATTTAAACGAGCACCTAATGCAAAAGTACAACCTAAGCGAAGAGCAAGGCGATGAAAATCGTAAAAACATGTTCGAAGCAGGTCAGCGTGCCGGGTTTACGTTTAATTTTGATGGTGAGCGCATCATGATCAACAGCTTTGATTTGCACCGCCTACTTACTTGGGCGCGTGAAGAAGATAAGCAAACCGAATTAAAACTTGCCATGTTTGAAGCACACTTCACCGATTTAAAATACTTAAATCAAGAAGAGGCACTGCTTGATGTAGTAGAAAGTGTTGGCCTTGATAAAGAAGAGGCACGTAGTATTTTACACTCAGATAAATACGTTCAAACAGTACGCCAAGAGCAAGACCGCTTTAAGCAAATGGGTATTACTTCAGTCCCTACATTTATTATCAACGATAAATATGCAATTAGTGGTGGACAACCAAGCGACTCATTTATTCAAGCACTAAAACAAATTAGTGAAGAAGAAGCCAAGCAAGACGCTTAGTTAGCTAGCAAAATTAAAGGCTGCAATATGCAGCCTTGTAGCCAAACAAGGCTAATTTAAGCATTTTCAAACTCTTTATAAATTAGCCACTTTGGCAGGTAAGGGGTGTCGGGCACTTGCCAACCATGTTTATCATAGGCAAGGCTAGCCACTGCGCTTATCAGCAAGGCTACATCACCTTTCCACGTAACCACCCCCTCCGGTGGGTCGTTATAGAATGTGTAATGTAATTCAATAGCTTTATGGATTGCCTGTTGGTAATGAGCGGCATCGTTTGATAACACCGCTACCCACACATCCAAATAAGGTAAGAATAGCTGGTTCACGTAAGGCGCTCTAAATTCATCAACATGCTCAGGGCCTGATTTTTCCATTACCTCGCGTAATAACACTGTTTGGTCTGCGTCTTGTACAAATATATTTCGCACAAACTTGAGGAGTGCGAAGTCAAAGGCATCAGGGTACTCAAGCCAATCTTCTTCGCACCGGCAGATTAACTCAACCGCATCAGCATCTCTTAAGCAAAGCGCTAAACTCAATTGCAATAACCAATTATCAACCATTATAGAGCGATGCTCAGCACGACCCTCTAAGCGAAACACGTGCTCTTTTAAGGTAAAAATATGGCGCTGCCCGGGGTTTGACACTAAATTATAGTGCGCATGTAATAAATCTAGGCCAAAGCGCAAAATAGACACGCCCTCAAGCCCTTTTTCTGCTTTTTGTGCAGTAAAGCTAACACGTATACAACTCATTGCATCTCTACTTAACCGTGCCTGCGGCTCCTCATAAATCGCGGGCTCTAGCTCGAGATAACGCTGCCACCTATTGTTATAAGTATCTAAATGAATATGAAAGGCATTTTGCAAGTTCACTAATTTATAGTGGTCATTGTGGTACTTTAAATCGCTCATAACTGAATCTTTCCAATGGTGTAATTTGTCACATCAAACGTTGGCTTTAAGCTACTACCGGTTTGAAACTTCTGTTGCACTTTACGAAATTCAATGTTACCAGAATAACTATCAAGTGCTTGCAAAGTGTTGCCCAAGGCTTGTGTAAATAGGGTGGTCAGGTCTTTCTTTTTGACACTATTTTACTTACACGAGAATAGTGCAATTGAAAATAGTCACCAATCTCTTTCAAAGTGTCTTGTCCTGAAATCTGTTTACACATTTCAGGACAAGACAAGTTTAAAACTAAATAAGGCTGCACATTGTAGCCCTATTGGTTCTCAACTGTAATATGCAAATATTCGCCGCTGTAGTTGATTAAGCAATCCTTACTAGCGCAGTAATAGAGCGCCCCTGACTTGAGTATTTCCTCCTCAGTATTTTTAATTATTAACGCGCAGCGATGCGTATTTTCGAAAGTCTTAATCGATATTTCTAAAAAGCCTATGAGGGATTTATTATTTATTGTTACCTGCTCTGTTATTAAGTTTATTTTAATAACCCTAGCCAATCGAAAATATTTATAAACTATATACAAACTGGCTAAGCAGCTAAATGGCAGTATCATCTCCCCCCTGCTACTTTGTTAAAGCCACCTTCGTATGTTGGTAAATGAGTGAATAGACTAGTAAGCTCCCCTAACGCTAAAACGAGCCCTGCTAATATAGCGATAGCTCCTATCCCTACACCTTTAGATTTTATTAACGTGACTGTATTTTTCATAATAATAGGTAGTTGATATTGCTTATGGTTAATTTCTAATATAGGAACACATCTACTATTTGTTCCTTTGCCACAATTAACATTACACGAATAGATTTTTACACTGGCATTATAAGTGCATTATTAGCAAAGAAAATTATTACATGCTCTGTGAGATAATTTTGTGCGAATGATAGGTAAAAATTACATTTATTTAGACCCTTTTTTCAAAGCGACCAACAATATTGAAACCTACATTTGTACTGTCTGCACAAATAAATTAACTATTTAAAGTAAGGAGTACACATGGCTAAGTCAGCAACATTATACAGAATGGTAACTAATGAGCATATTTGCCCATTTGGACTCAAATCAAAAGATTTACTTAAGCGAAAAGGCTATAAGGTAGATGATAAGCCGCTGACTTCGCGCGAAGAAACCGATGCATTTCAACAAAAGCACAATGTTGATACCACACCACAAACATTTATCGATAACGAACGCATTGGCGGGTATGACGACCTGCGCGCTTACTTTAATAAATCGGAGCCTGGCCAACAAGGTACTACTTATACTCCCGTAACGGCCATTTTTGCTGTTACCTTATTGCTTGCCTTTGCATTTAGCTACTCGACTGGCTTTGCACTTTTTTCTATGCATACAGTTATGCTGTTTGTCGCGTTAACAATGGGCGTACTGGCTATTCAAAAATTACGCGACTTATACAGCTTTAGTAATTCTTTTATAACCTATGATTTATTTGCGATGAAAGTAGTGAGATATGCTTATGTGTATCCATTTTTAGAAGCATTTGTAAGTATTGGCATGATTGCAGGGCTTTCAGCTTATATTGTTGCACCAATTTCTTTATTTATTGGGGGTGTTGGCGCCGTGTCGGTGATTAAGGCTGTTTACATAGACAAACGAGAGCTTAAATGTGCCTGTGTTGGCGGAGATAGTAATGTACCGCTGGGGTTTGTCTCTCTAGCCGAAAACCTGTTTATGATTGCGGCGGGTATCTGGATGTTTATTAAATA
>NZ_JACJDN010000260.1:0-5346 GCF_014163565.1 Pseudoalteromonas sp. SR45-5
CAAACGTTGCACTTGATTGGCAACTAGATTTATTTGGTCGCATAACGGCGTTGGTTGATGCTGCAAATGCATCGGCCATGAGCCAAGCAGAGCAAGTACGTTTACTGCAAATTGAAGTAGTATCGTCAGTTGTTAAAGGCTTTGTAAGTTATCAAGGCAATGTTGAAAAACAACACATTGTAGCACTTCAAATTGAAGCGCTTGAGCAAAGTATTGACGTTCTTCAAGCCCGTGTTGACGAAGGCGTCGCAAACGAGCTTGATTTAAACCGTACGATGGCGCAGCTTAGGCAGCAACAAGCACTAATGCCTGCTATTGAATATGCAAAATACAGCGATTTATCTGCACTTGCAGTTCTAAGCGGTAAGTTAACGCAAAATATTGCTATTGAAAACGAGCAAGGCGTGCTGGAACGTGACTTTAGCGTCGCACTAAAAAACGCTAATAATGCCATTGCCTTACGTCCAGATATTAGCCGTGCACTGTTTGACTTTAGCCAAGCAAATAGTTTAAGTGTTGCAGCGAGCAAAGCGTTATTACCCGATATTAGCTTATCTGCATTTGCAGGGGTTGTGAGTATAGATAGCACAGGCTTAAAAAATACCGATCAACAGTGGCAAGTAGCGCCGCAGTTACAATGGTCGTTATTAAGCTACCCAGCATTATTAGCACAGCGCGACGCGCAGCAGTTTTTAAGTGAAGCCGCTTACAGCGATTATCAACAAGTGGTATTAACTGCACTAAGTGAAAGTGAACTTTCATTGCAATTGTTGGTTAATCAGACGCAGCAAAAACGCTTTGCAGATGAGCGCTATGACTTTGCTAATAAAGCATTTTTACAAGCACAAGCAATGTACGAAGAAGGTCAAATTCCTTATCTTGAGTTGTTAGATGCGCGCCAGGATGTTTTAATAGCACAAGAAAATGCTGTTGAAACAACAATTTCTTCACTGCTTGCCAAAGTAAATGCTTACCAGTCATTTAATGGCCAATGGAGTTATGCGTTAAACGACACTAATAAGTAGAGTTATATTGATGCCAAATACTGAAAATTTACATGAATACATTATCCCGCATACGATGCGCGCTATTGTACTGCCAGAACCAAATGAAGCAATTGACTTAGCAGATGCTGAGCTGCCTGTTCCAGACTGTGCAGATAACGAGCTGCTTGTAAAAGTAGAGTACGTTGGTTTAAATCCAGTTGATGGTCAATTTGCTAAAACAGGCTTTTGTAAGTGGCAGTATCCACACATTTTAGGCTTAGATGCTGTAGGTGTTGTGGTTAAAGCTAATAAAGGTGTGTTTCCAAATGTTGGCGAGCGGGTTATGTGGCATGCCAACATTGGTGAGCAAGGTGCTTTGAGCGAATACACCAAAGTGCCTAACTTTGCAGTGTCGGTTGTGCCAAGCGGTTTAAATCCGGCCATTGCAGCAACACTCCCATGCTCCGGTATGGCAGCACTTATCAGCTTAGATAAAATAGGCATTAGTGAAGGCGATACTATTTTTATTGAAGGCGGAGCCGGAGCGGTAGGGCAGTTTGCTATTCAATATGCAAAACAGCGTGGCGCAGATGTATTTACCACTGCATCAAAGCGTAACCATAAATTGGTTAAGCAGCTAGGCGCTGATGTGGTTTTTGACTATAGCGATAAAAAGCTATGCGAAAAAATCCGCAGAGAACTTGGCCCGCAAGGCTTTGATGCGGTTATTGATACGATAGGTGGTGAGTGTACTCAGCGTAATATTGAGTTAATGCGTTTTTGCGGACGTATTGCCTGCTTAAATCCGCTACCTTGTTTTGATCAAGACTTAATGTATCACCGAGCGCCCAATATTAGCGTTGTATCGATTGGTGGTGCATGGCTTGCTAATAGTTTATGTGCACAACAACGCTTGAGCTTTATGGGCAACCTGTTACTTGAAGGGGCTGTTAGTGGCGACATTAAACACCCAGAAATAACGCCCGTAGACTTTAGTGCTGAGTCAGTATCGCAAGCGCTTAATAAACAACTTGCTGGTGGTTTTACCGGCAAGCAAATTGTTAAAGTTGCTAACTGAAGCGCTTATACAATTTGATTTAAATTTAAGTAGTTTTAGCTAGATTAACTGATAATGTAGCCTCTACAAATTGAATAAAAACGTAGCCTATTTGTGCTGCGTTTTTTTATGCCCATAAAAAAATAGATACAGCGCTAGCGCTTTTGCTGTTTTATTCATCATTTTAGTCAAAATACTTTTTTTCAGCGTACAACTGTAAGCCTTTGTGTTTCAACAGTTTACGTTCAGGTAAAGAAAATAAATTGAAAAAACTGTTAATTAATTGAATAGAGTAATTGATCTAAACGATTTTTTATGACGTAATGTAGGTATTATTTAGCTGGTCGGATGAGTTCAATCATGAGTTTACGTACAAAACTAAAAAAAGTATTACCAAGTATTTCTATCACAGAACAAGAAGCGCTAGACGCGGGTGATGTATGGCTTGAAGGTTCTATCTACCAAGGTAAACCTGATTTCAGTGCACTTCGCGACGTACCTGCTGCTACATTAAGCGCAGACGAGCAAGCATTCTTAGACGGTCCAGTAAAAGAACTACTGGGCATGATTGATGATTCAGTGATTCAAAACGGCATTCATTTACCAAATGACATCTTAGAATTTTTGAAAAAAGAGCGTTTTTTCTCGCTTATCATTCCTAAGTCGTTTGGTGGTTTAGAGTTTAGCCCTTATGCAAACTCTACCATTGTTGGCACAATTGCGACTAAAAGCTCAGCAGTTGCGGTAACCGTAATGGTTCCTAACTCGCTAGGGCCAGGTGAGTTATTACTTCACTTTGGTACGCAAGAACAACAAGCACATTACTTACCACGCCTAGCAAATGGTACAGATATTCCATGTTTTGCATTAACAAGCCCAGAAGCGGGTTCTGATGCAGGTGGTATTCCTGATGTTGGTAAAGTAACTAAAGGTATGTACAACGGCGAAGAAGTCCTTGGTTTAGAAATTACCTGGGACAAGCGCTACATTACACTTGCGCCTATTGCTACCGTACTTGGTTTAGCATTTAAAGTAGTTGACCCTGATGGTCTGCTAGGTGGTAAAGAAAACCTAGGCATTACCTGTGCACTTATTCCTAAAGAGCACCCAGGTGTAGAGCTTGGTAATCGCCACGACCCAATGGGTATTCGTTTTTACAACGGTACTACACGTGGTAACAAAGTATTTGTACCAATGGATTTTGTTATTGGTGGACAGAAAAACATCGGCCGTGGTTGGCAAATGCTGGTTAGCTGTTTAGGTGCTGGCCGTGGTATTTCATTACCTGCGCTAGGTGTTAGTACAGCACAAGTTGCATTTAAATCAGCATCTGAATATGCAGCAGTGCGTGAACAGTTTGGTTTAGCCATTGGCCAGTTTGAAGGTATTCAAGAAAAACTAGCTGACATTGCAGGTAAAACATACCTACAAGAAGCAATGCGCGTACTTACAACTGAAGGCTTAGGCATGGGCTTAAAACCATCAGTTGTTACAGCAATCGCTAAATACCATATGACAGAGCTTGGTCGCGACGTACTTGATTCAGCAATGGATATTCAAGCGGGTAAAGCGATTCAAAACGGTCCACAAAATACATTAGCAAGTGGTTATGTTGCTCAGCCGATTGCCATTACGGTAGAAGGCGCGAACATTCTTACACGTAACCTAATGATCTTTGGTCAAGGTGTTATGCGTTGTCACCCATATTTACAATCTATGGTTGAGTCAATTCACAGTGAAGACAAAGGCGCAGATAAAGAATTTAACGGCATTTTACGTAAAACAATTGGCTACAGCACAGCAAACAGCTTACGTGCTTTCCGCCTTGGTGTTTTACCATTTACAGCAAGTGCTAATTCTGAATTACCAGAAGTACGTGACTACGAAAAAGCAGTACATAAATTATCTGCAAAACTTGCAGTGTACGCAGACTTTTCGTTACTTGTACTTGGTGGTAAGTTAAAACAAGCAGAAATGCTATCGGCACGTTTAGGTGATGTAATGAGCTTCTTATATGCAGCTATGGCATCAATTAAATACTACGAGCAAAAAGTATCAAGTAGTGACCGTGAGCAAGCAGCGCCGTATTTCCATTACGCGACTCGTTTTGCACTACAAAGTGCTGAAGAAGCATTGCATAAGTTTTTAGATAACTTCCCTGCAAGTGGTACACGTAAGTTTATTCGTTTCATTACAATGAACTACTCAACTAAAATGCCAAAAATTAGCGACGATTTAATCCGCGAACTAGCTAAGCAAGCTCAGCTAGATACCGCATTTAAAGCGCAAATCACGCATTTAGTTAAACCAGTAGTGGGCGATGGCCATCATATTAATGAGCAAGCTTACAAAGCTAAAATGGCATCACTTGGCGAGCTGGCTAAAGTTAAAAAAGCACTACGTGCTAAAGTAATTAAACCAGGTGCACGTTTTAACATTACACTTGATAACGCACTAGCGGCAAACGTAATTACCCAAGCTGAACACGTTCAGTTAATTGATTACAACATCAAACGTGAAAAGGCGATTCGTGTAGATGAGTTCGATTTTGATATGAATATACTAGACGATAACGCACAGCCAATTAACCCGCTTAAAAGCGTAGTTAATCAGTAAGTTAAAGTAATTAAATTCAATGATGCAAAGCGCCCGCAGTATCGGCGCTTTTATTGTTGAGTAAAGAATTAGTGTGGGGCCCCGCTTGTGTGAAAACAAGCGGGGCTTTTTTATGTGTTATTTAAAGTAGAAATAGATGACGGTATTGGTTTGAAAGTGAATATGTATCTGTAGAGGATTAAAAAGAGACGCTTATAATCTTGAAAAAGGGCTAACAACCCCGTTAGCACCTTGCTGTAGTACATGGGTAGCATACCCACTGAATTAAAACGTTGAACATTTTAGCGTTCTAAATAGCTCATTAACTGCGTTAAAAACTTCTCATATAGATAAACTATATAACCAAGTTTTTGCCTTGTTATTGAGCTATTTATCTATCGCTATAATTGCTCACTAATTCAATACAGCGGGTATTATTTGTGTTGTACGCACATCGCTGTGACCTAGCTGTGTTTGTAATGTGCGGGTATCAGCGCCACTTTGCAGTAGATGAGTAGCAAAAGAGTGTCTCAATGTATGAGGTGTTATTATTTTTGTTAACCCTGATTTTTGGACGGCTTTTTTAGCCTCTTTTCTAATACAAGAGTGATGAAAATGATGTCGTCTTATTTCACCACTTTGAGGATCTGAACTTAATATATGAGAAGGAAATAAATACTGCCACGCAAGCGATTTTGCGGCACTTGG
>NZ_JACJDN010000261.1:0-5332 GCF_014163565.1 Pseudoalteromonas sp. SR45-5
CTATTTAGCGCATTTTAGAGAGCTTATTGAGTTTGTAACTAGTAAATGTATGCATTTACTTGAGCCCAAACACAGCGAATTTATTAGTAAAATTAACCAGCTAGATGAGCAAAGCCAATGCATGTTGGCGCGTGTGTACTCGCGAAAGCCTTATTTAGTGCAGGCGCAATCGCTTAATTATGAAGAAATAACCTCGCCGCATCAGGCTATTTATACGCTAAAAAAAGCCGGTATTTTATTTGAGCCAAACGAGCAGCATTATTCGCAGCTTTTAGCGCACTTAACTAAGCCTTCTTTGGTTGAGTTGCTAAGTAATTACAGTGAGCAAATAAGTTTTAAAAAGAGTGCCGCTAAAGGCGCGCTGGTGGATATTGCGCGTGAGTTTTTTAAAGCACGCCCACAAGAGCTTGCGCCACTTTATAGCCAGTATGTAATTAATAACCGCAGTGATTACTACGAGTATTTTGAGTTTTTATTTGCAGGTAAACTAAGCAGTGGAGATGTGAATCATCAAAACCGTTTTGTAATGCGAGACTTAGGCTTAACCGCTACGCGCGAAGGACACAGCGAGAGCTTGTCGCGTTTTGAAACACTTGACGAAGCGCAATCAAACTATTTATTAAACCGTTACCGGTTAGCATTTAAAAATATTACAGATGAGAGCGACTATGTTGCTTTAGCGTCGCAGGTTTTAGTGCAAGCTGCACATGGTGCAATTGCCGTTGTATTAAAAAACAAACTATTAGTTAGGCTTTATAGGCAGCTAAAAACAGTTGATAGCGAACTTGCTTTTAGTTTACTTGAAGGGTGCGTGGATGATAGCGAAGCACAAGAAATTCAAATAAGAGAGCAATACAGGCTTGGCAATAAAGAGTGGGTAAAAGCTCGATTAGAAGCCATTATCGAAAACCCACTTACTGATGATTTACTTTATTTTGCTGACGATTTTTTAATGCGTAAGTTTAATAAAAAAACACGTTCGCGTTTAAGTGCCATGCTTGCCGACACTCAGTGCGTGCTAGAAATAGATGAACTGTACCGAGGTGAAGTAGAGCAGGGCGTAAACGATTATTATACTCGCGAAGGTATGGCTGTATTTAATACCGAAAACACGCTTTGGCAAAGTTTGTTTGGTTTAGTATTTTGGCACGAGTTATTTGTGGAGTCGCCTTATCCGCCATGCAATGAGTTTGATATTTATCCGCAAGTATTAAGGCTTGGTAATTTTTATGAAGCGCAGCAAACACAGATAAACGAGCGCTTAGCTCAGTGCCAAACGTCGCAAGCATTACTTAATTTAGTATGCAAAAATGCAGCGCAATACTTTGATCAGCCCAATGGCTTATTTAGATGGCGCAGCAATTTATTAGAGCCACTAGAAGCGCTTATTTTAAACAGCCCACTTGAGGCACTAATTGCGCACTTAGCAGCCATGAGTAAACATTATTTACAGCTAAAAGACGGTTACCCCGATTTAATGGTCATTAATAATGGCCAAGTACACTTTGAAGAGGTAAAAGCCCCAGGCGATAAGCTTAGGCGCAACCAATTAACCACCATAGATAATTTAAAAAATGTGGGCTTTACGGTACATATTGCCGCAGTTAAGTGGTTTGTAGACCCAAACCGTGTTTACAGCGTAGTTGATATAGAAACCACGGGCGGCTTAAAAGGCGGCAACCGAATTACCGAAATTGGCATTGTTAAAGTGCAGCACGGTAAAGTAATTGATACCTGGACGAGCTTAGTTAACCCCGAGCGCCATATACCTGGCTTTATTACGTCATTAACCGGTATTAGCGACAGTATGGTTTACAACGCGCCTGTATTTGCCAATATAGTTAAGCCGCTATTAGATAAACTCGCAGGCAGTATTTTTGTAGCCCATAACGTTAATTTTGACTACGGCTTTATTAAAAAAGAGTGCGAGATGGCAGGGCACTTTTTTAAAATGCCAAAAATGTGCACCGTGGTTGAATCGCGCAAAGCGTTTAAAGGCTTAAAGTCGTATTCGCTTGGTAACCTTAGTGCGCATTTTGATTTAAATTTAACCAGCCATCACCGCGCATTGGCCGACGCAACCGCCACTGCCGAGCTGTTATTGCTGATACAAAATAGTGAAACGCAAACGCCGTAGGGTATTGGCTTACCTTTAAGTATTTGAAATTTAGTTAATAAGTGATTTTATTGTAATTTTTTAATTTATTTTGGAATAAAGTGTTTTTGTAAATCGTCTTCTTTATGTCAATCCGACAAACTAGAGGACAAAACAATGACTAAATTAAATAAAATTGTAAGCGTAATGATGTTAAGCGGTGTGTGTACTTTTACAGGTGCAGTGCACGCCGCTGATATTGAAATATCCCAGTCAACGTCGGCGCAGCAACAAACATCTACATCTATTGCGCTTTCACAAAATGGTTTAACAGCCAGTGGTAGCAACGAGTCAAACGTATCTAACGATACACAGGTAACGGCTGATGATTCGCAAAACACAGATTCAACGGCGAATAACACGCAAACTCCAGCGCAAGAAAGCAGTGAGGCCGCAGAGCCTGCAAATTCATTAGTTGCATCTGCCAGCTCATCTTTAAATAACTCATTGAACGCATCGGCCTCGTCTTTAAATGCCACAGGTAATACCACAGTCAATACAGCGCTTGATGCAACCGCGCAGTTAACCTCATCGGCGGATAATTTAACGACTGCAGTGAGCCAATCGTCATTACTTTCTGTTAGCTCTGAGCAAGGCGCTCAGCCTGATACTACTGATACACCAACAGATGCCTCTTTACTTTCAAATGTGAGTAGCGCAACCGATTCAGTAACACAAGCTGATGCAGCGAGTGCGCTTAATGCGGGTGAGCTTACAAACCAATTAGCAATTACTAATACGGCTGCAAACTCAGTGAGTTCTGCACTGCAGGTAGGTGATGCAATTAATACCAGTAATGAAATTGTAAGTAGTGTTCAGCAATCTTTAATTGCCAGTGTGCAAGATAGTACGGTTAGCAGTTTACAAAACACGGTACAACAAAGTGTTAGCGGGCAGGTGAGTGCAGCGGTTACTGATCAAATTAGTAACGATGTAGCACTTAGCACCGCAAGTGAAGTAGTAACCAACATTACTAACGACTTAGACCTAGGCCTTTAATACGCCGCGTGTTTGCACAAATGCCGAATAGGGAAACCTATTCGGCCTGTTGGAGAATAAATATGAAAGCAGTTATAACCGCCACATTGTGTGTTTTTAGTGCCCAAGCGGTGCTTGCACAAACCAACCACGTTAAAACATCTGAGCAAAATAAACCCTTTAAAAGTAGCTTTGAGCTAAATGCAGATGCAGAAGTTGGGGTATTGAGCAATTCAGCGCTCTCTGTTCAGGAGCTTGACGATATTTCGTCACAAAGCGACAGTGGCATAAAAACCGCAGCCGGTGTTAATGCAAAATGGCAATTAACCAAAGGCGCCAAATTAACCTCAAGCTATCGGTTTGAACAACAAGACTACGATGAATTTGATCAATACGATTTAGACCTTCATCAATATGGTTTAGATGGCAGCTACAGCTTTAATAGCCATGAGCTAGGGGTTCGTTACGATGGCGCAAAAGCAAATGTAGATGGCGAAACATTTTTACATTTTAATCAAGCTAGTGCTTACTATGGCCACTTTTTAAACCCACATACGTATTTGCGTATGAGCATAAAAACCAAAGCTAAACGTTTTGCTACTGCAAAAGCACGTAATGCCGATGGTGTAGGTGCCGATGTAGCGCTTTATCATTTTATAAATAATGGCCAAACCATGCTAATGGCAACGCTAAGTGCTGATAAAGAAAACGCCGACGACAACCAATACGACTTTAACGGCTACGGCTTTACTACTAAAGTTACGCACAAATTTACGGCCTTTAATGTGGCTAACAAAGTAGGGGCTGGCTGGCGTTATCAAAATAAAGATTACGATGAGCAAACAACGGATGATTTTTTTGAGCAAATACCGTCGCGAGATGAGCACCGAAATGTAGTTAATGCGTTTTATAACGTAGCTGTGTTTGAGCACGTAACGCTAATAGCCGAGGCTGAATATGGCGATTATCAATCAAAGCTTAGTAGTAATACCTATACGCAATCGGTTTTATCGGCGTCAGTTAAAGTGCACTTTTAGGTGGGTAAATGGCGCCATAACCAAAGGTGGTGTCTTTGCCTTGCTCGCCTAAATCGACGACCAGCGATGTAAGCTCGTTAAGTGCTTTGGTTTTATTATTCCCATGCTTTAACAATAAACAACTTAATGCCGCGCTTACATGCGGCGCCGCCATTGACGTACCCGACTCCCTCCCAAATTTTCCATTGCCTTGGCTTGTAACAACATTTACACCAAGGGCTGCAAAGTCTATGTAATCGCCTTTATTTGACCATCTATAAATGTGGTTTTTTGAATCAATAGCACTTACCGCTATCACGCTTTTATACGCGCCTGGGTATAACGGCTGCGACGCCGGCCCTTGGTTACCCGCAGCAGCTACAATTAATACGTTTTGTTTTAATGCTGCAGTAATACTTGCTTCTAAAATTGCGTTATTTGGCCCTGTTAGGCTCATATTTATTACGGGGATTTTATTACTAACTAGCCAGTTAAGTGCCTCTACTATGGCAAATAATGTAGCCCCTTGTGCATATTCAGATTGCCTATAAAACACCTCGGCACTGTATAGCTCTGCACTGCTTAAAAGCGGGCTGAGCATTACTCCTTTACCTGTAATTAACCCCGCTATGGCGGTGCCGTGTAAATTTGGCGAGCTTAACCCTTTAGGTAAAAAGCTTTGCGTGGTGATATTTGCGCCTTTAAAAGCGTTGTGTTTGGTATTAATTGCGCTGTCGATCATGCCAATTTTTACGCTTTGTGTGCAGTAAGGAGCAACAGGCTTATTTGGTGTTACTTTCACGCTAGGCTCGCCTGTTTGCGCTTGGTAAATGTGGTTTCGGTCAAGTATTGCAGACTCATCTAAGTTAAGTGCTTTTAATAACTCACTTTTAGAGTTAACACCTTGGGGTACATTAAAGCGCACTAAGCTCATGTTAAGTGCGTTGAAATTTTTTACCGATACAATGGTTACATTTTGCTGCTTTAGGGTATTAAGTTGTTGGCTATTTGCCATTAATAACCATTGGCGCTCTATTGCTCTAAAGCCGTTTTCAAGCTCTACTTCAACAAAAGCGGTGTTTTGGCTATTTATATTAATGTTAAGCACATTGGGTAAGCTGCTAATTGGCTCACTAATTTGCGCTTTTAGTTCATCAATCGAAACTTGCGGTACAGGCACCGG
>NZ_JACJDN010000262.1:0-5316 GCF_014163565.1 Pseudoalteromonas sp. SR45-5
GATGGCAGCGACTTATCATTTGTAAATAAACAAGCCGCTGATAAAAGCTAAGTCAAATCAGCTTTACGTAAATTAATTTTTCTCAGTAATGTACATAGTAATATCTGCAGTGAAAACAAGCTCATTGCGGGTATTATACAGTTTAACCGGTACTACTAAGTCTTCTTTATCAATCCACTTGTGTGGTAAATCAATTTCAGCGACTGCTCGTACATCTGTATCTACTTTAGCCAAATACCTAACTGTCATCCCTTTTGGGATCCAACGATGCGTTTTAACTGGCACTGTTGCATCAACCATTACACCTGCACACAATTCAGCTAAATTACACTGCGCAATAGCATGAATAGTTCCAATATGATTATGAACGCTGCGACGATTTTTAACCACCGCACTACAATGGCCCTCTCTCAAATCGAGTACGTAAGGTTTCATCGAACCAAAATATGGCGCTTTAAAGCAAACAGCTTTAGTAAAAAGCCAATTCCCAAAAGGTAGGCGCTTGAATTTATGCCATGTTTGTACAAGTGCAGATTTATTACTCATTATTATTTTCCATCAACAGTTACTTTTTTAAAATTAACACATCAGACCAGTTTTAAAAAGTGCATTTATGCTGGCTTTTTCGCTTAATCCAATCAAAAAGTAAGAATGACGACCTATGCAGGGGTCATAAGCCCTTTCTTTTTTATGAGTGCCCACCTAAAATACTCGACAAAAGGAGACTCAATGCAAACACAGCCCGCTAAACCTAATATGACTTTGTTACTTATCTTAGCGTTACTCGTTATATTTTGCCCTATGGCAATCGATATTTACCTACCTGCTTTCCCTACTATTGCAGAACAATTTGCAGTTACTGAACAACAAGTACAGCAAACCGTTGCTATTTTTATGCTAACAGTGGGTTTAGGCCAATTAATTGCAGGTCCTTTAGCTGATAAATTTGGCCGAAAGCCAGTGGCTATAGTGGGCATTAGTTTATATGCAAGCTCTGCATTACTCGCATACTACTCGCCTTCTTTTGAGATATTACTAATAGCACGTGCTTTTCAGGGATTTGGAGCGTGTGCCACATTTGTTGTCGCATTTGCGATAGTGCGTGATAAATATGGTAGTGAACGAAGCGGACAAATGATTACCTACCTTAACGGGATTGTGTGCTTTATTCCGGCAATGGCACCTATTTTAGGGGCTTGGCTTACCGTACAGTTTGGCTGGCGTATGAACTTTATGTTTTTAACCGCGTTTGCTATTTTGGGCCTTATTGTTACCCTATTCTTTTTTAGAGAAACTCGTCCTGCTGATAGCCATTATCAGGGCCATATTTTAGATTTACGTCGCTTTACACCGATTATTAAAACACCGGTATTTTTGTTTAATAGCCTAATTTGTATGGTCTCAATGTCGGCCATATTAGTGTATGTAACGCTCGCACCAGGCTGGCTTATTACACATTTAGGGGGTACCGTAGCCGACTTTACTTTTTGGTTTACGTTAAATGCCGTAATAAGTATTGTCGCAAGTTTTATTTTACCTACCTACATTAAACGAAATAGCCAACGTGCTTTGCGTGTCGGTGTGAGTGTACTGGTTTTCTCAGGCATTTTAATGCTAGCCCTTAGCGGTATAGAAACGGCATTTGCGCTTATGCTACCTATCTTAATTGCTGCATTAGGGTTTGCTTTAAGTTTAGGCTCTGCTGCAGGAATGTCTCTGTCTAGCTTTCCTAAACAAGCAGGCACAGCCTCTGCATTACTCGGTGCTATGCAAATGAGTGGCGCGAGTATACTTGTTGTTTTAACCCAATATTTAGGGCTAAGCACACCGTGGTTGATTGCTTTTCACTTATTATTGCTAGTTCCGCTTTGGCTTATTTTAATGAGCAAAAAAGCACATACTTTACACCCGGCTAAAAGTACTCAATGATCAATCCTGACTTTCTAGTCTCATTTTTATTAGCCAGTTTTTTAATGGCAGTAGCGCCTGGGCCATCAAATGCATTTTTGATGGCGCAAACATTTGCTAATGGTCGAAGTGCTGGTATGCAAAGTGCTTTTGGTTTTGCATTAGGTGGGGTTGTTCATACGCTATTTGCTGTTGTAGGCCTAAGCGCAGTACTGAAAGCTTCCCCTAGTGCCTATGCCGCAGTGCAATATGCAGGCGCGGCATACTTATGCTATTTAGGGTTTATGATGATTAAAGGCACGCTAAAGCAGCCAGAGCCGACATCTGATGACAAGCAAACCGATAAACCGCATATAAGTACCAGTAAAAAAAGTAATGTCATGTTTCAGGCCATGATGACTGAAGTACTAAACCCTAAAGTAGCATTATTCTTTATTGCATTTATTCCGCAATTTGTTGATCCAACGCTTTCATCGGCTACTTTTCAGCTCGCTTTTTTTGGCTTACTTTACCCTCTTTTTGCTTTTCCGATTGACTGCACGTATATTTATTTTGGCGACAAAATTGCACAGTTTTTTAGACGTAACCCAAATAGCCAACTTTGGATTGATAGAATCACCGGCATTGTATTTATTGCCCTTGCTATCAATCTATTATTTTAACTAACCAAAACAGTGGTTAACTAATAAAAAGAATCAGCATGGAACAAAAAACACAATCTCTTCCCGCACAAAAAAATATTGCTTTAGTGGCACACGATGGTAAAAAAGCAGCACTAAAATTATGGTGTGAAAAGCACAAAGAAATACTAAGTAAGCACACTTTATATGGCACAGGTACTACGGGGCATTTAATTCAAAAAACTACGGGGCTTGATGTAGTTCAGCTTTTAAGTGGTCCTATGGGCGGCGATCAACAACTTGGCGCTAAAATAGCAGAACATGAGATACATGTTTTAATATTTTTTTGGGACCCATTAGCATCACAGCCTCATGACCCTGATGTTAAAGCACTACTGCGTTTAGCCGCTGTTTGGAATATTCCGGTGGCGTGTAATGAGGTAAGTGCAGATATGTTATTAAGCTCACCGCTTATGGACGTAGAGCTTGAACGTACATTGCCAGATTACGAAAAATACCTCGCAACCCGACAAATAGATCTTTAAACCTCAATTGTAATCTAGGTTATTTATAAAGCATGCTGGCCCATTTAGTCAGGCCAGCGGTTACACTACCAAAGTGATCCCCGTTAACCATCTTTATATCGCCTAAGTGCTCACTTAAAGCCGCTTTAATCAATGGTGACTGTGCACTACCGCCTGTTAAGTAAATAATGTCTGGCGTGGTCGCAGCGTCGCTGATTGCTTGTTTTGCTAAAGTAACTATTTGGCTAATACTACTCTCAACGGCAACGGCTAAATCTCTTACAGATACATTTTTATTCAGCCCACTATCTAAAAAGCTTAAATCACAATCAAACACACTAGCAGACGAAAGTGCTATTTTAGCCGCTTCACCTTGTTGCACTAACTGATGGCCTTGCTTGTTTTGCTGTAAATGTATTAAGCGCTTATAAAGCTCAGGTGCACTTACATCACGTAATTGTGCGTTTAGCTCTCGGGTATGGCTTTCACTATAAAATTGGCTTTGTAAGTTTACATCGTTAATTTTACACGCTTGCCAAAACGCTTGATTAGGCAAAGGGAGACCTGATTTAAACGTACTGCCTAAACCCAATAACGGCATTAAACCATGAAAGCTCAAAGCAATATCTAAATCGTTTCCGCCAACACGTTTACCACTGTGAGATAAAAAATCGCTATCGCGCTGGCTATTTCCTCTAAAGCTTGGGCCCATTTGTACAAATGAGCAGTCACTTGTACCACCACCAATATCAATAACGAGTACTTTTTGATCCTGAGTTAAATCACTCTCGTAATCGATACCCGCAGCAAGTGGCTCATATAAAAACTCTACGTCTTTAAAACCAGCACGTTTAGCAGCACGCTCTAAAATACCGACCGCTTGTTGATTTGATTGCTCACCACCCACAGCTTGAAAGTTTACTGGGCGACCAATCACTGTTTGTGTAAGTGTTTTACCTAAAGAGAGCTCAGCACGTTGCTTAATTTTTAAGATCATCGCGGTTGCGATATCTTCAAAAAAGTTAATTTGACCTTGCTTTAAACCTGTTGCACCAAAAAATGATTTAGGAGACTTAACAAAATAGCCTTCTTCAGGAAACTGCACGTACTCGCTAATCGCTTCACGACCAATAAATAGGGTTTCATCTGAAGGTTGTAAATCAAGGTCTGACTTAATACGAGGTAAGGTATTTAATAATGCTTGGCGCTGCGTTAAAAAGTCATGCTCATGGGCTGTGCCATGTAAATGCTTAGCAACAAAATCAACAACCAACGCGCTGTGATGAGTGTAAAGTGTAGACGGTAAGTAATGTTTTCCTTGCTCTAGCGGTACTAATTGAACATTACCCTCGCTCATTACACCCATAGCACAATTAGAACTACCGTAATCAAAACCTACAAACATACTTCACCACACATTACCAAAAAGGCCGCGCAATTTAGCACACTTTGTAAAATTTATAAATGTTATAAACTATCTCTGACCCGTAAAAAAATGGCAAAACGCGGTAACCCATTTTTTGTTAAGCCATGAAATCGGTACGTTACAGTACTACCAATCTCCGGTGGTATGGAGCGCTGTGCATCATTAAACCCAGTACCAATAGAAAATACCTGCCCCTGCGCTGTTTTTACCCTTAATGCCCCTAACATACCTTGATATTTACCTTTGCCTGGTAAGTGCGCAATTACAACCGCTTCTGCATCTAAATAAGGTTTTAATTTTAGTAATGCATTACTTCTTCCATTGCTGTGCTTAGCGCTGGCCAAATGAAGCATTACTCCCTCGCCGCCCTGCTTAGTTATGTTGTCAAAATACTCTGTAAGTTGCTCATTATTTGTAAAGCTATATTGAACTACAGCACTAATGTGCGGCGAGTTTAGGCTAGTAATAAGCTCATTATAGTTTTTATAGCGAGTGCTAAAAGGCAGATTTTTATCTGGCATATCAAATACTTTATAAGTAATAGTTTGCCAATCATGATTATTAGGTTTTTTAGTTCTGACTATGCCACTAAGCGCAGAAAAGTGCTCACGTTTAGTCCACAGCTCACCATCAAGCCATACATTTGGCAATGTGGCTGTAAACCAACTTGGCGCATTGATAATATTACCCTTACGAGTGACAAACTGCGTGCCGGTCCAGATAGCTCTTACGCCATCATATTTTTCACTGACTAAATATTTACTTACATCATAATGCTTCGTTTCGTCATATACTTTAGCCAGTAAAACAGACGGTTGTGCTGCACTTATGCATTGCG
>NZ_JACJDN010000263.1:0-5309 GCF_014163565.1 Pseudoalteromonas sp. SR45-5
AAACAATCTTTTTCATTGCTGACATGTAGCCACGTAATTTAGCACCTACTTTTTCAACTGGGTGTTCACGAAGGGCGGCGTTAATTTGAATTAATGTTTGGTTATCAACTTGGTTACTGTGCTCGCCAAGGCCTTTACCAATGACATCTGTATCAATTTTTTTCATAAAATCTGCAAGTAATGGCAAACATGCATGGTTATATAGGTAACATCCATACTCTGCAGTGTCAGAAATTGTACGGTTCATTTCAAAAAGCTTTTTGCGTGCAATAGTATTAGCAATTAATGGCGTTTCATGTAAAGACTCGTAGTAAGCTGACTCTTCAATAATACCGGCTGCTGTCATGGTTTCAAAAGCAAGTTCAACACCTGCTTTTACCATTGCTACCATTAAAATACCGTTATCAAAAAATTCCTGTTCTGAGATTTCTACATCGCCAGCAGGGGTCTTTTCAAAGTTAGTCTCTGCTGTTTCAGCGCGCCATTTAAGTAAGTTTACGTCATCGTTATTCCAGTCTTCCATCATAGTGCGTGAGAAAGTGCCGTCGATGATGTCATCTTGATGCTTATTATAAAGCGGGCGCATAATTAGTTTTAGCTCTTCGCTTAGTTCGAACGCTTTTACTTTTGCAGGGTTTGAAAGGCGGTCAAGCATGTTTGTAACGCCGCCGTACTTAAGTGCTTCGGTAATTACTTCCCAGCCGTATTGAATTAGCTTTGATGCATAACCCGCATCAACGCCTTTTTCTATCATTTTATCAAAACATAAAATAGAGCCAGTTTGTAACATGCCACATAAAATGGTTTGCTCGCCCATTAGGTCTGACTTAACTTCAGCAATAAATGATGATTTAAGTACTCCTGCACGGTGTCCGCCAGTCCCTGCTGCATACGCTTTAGCTTGTGCTAAACCATGACCTTGAGGGTCATTTTCTGGGTGAACAGCAATTAGAGTTGGTACACCAAAACCGCGTTTGTATTCTTCACGTACTTCAGAACCAGGACACTTAGGCGCAACCATGATTACAGTAATGTCTTCACGTACTTGCATGCCTTCTTCAACAATATTAAAGCCATGAGAGTAGGCAAGTGTAGAGCCTTTTTTCATAAGCGGCATAATTGCACTTACTACAGCAGTATGTTGCTTATCTGGTGTTAAATTAAGTACTACATCAGCTGTTGGGATTAGTTCTTCGTAAGTGCCAACAGTAAAGCCGTTTTCAGATGCGTTCAAAAATGATTGGCGACGCTCAGAAATAGCTGATGCGCGTAATGTGTAAGAAACATCTAAACCAGAGTCACGTAAGTTTAAGCCTTGGTTTAAACCTTGTGCGCCACAGCCTACAATAACTAGTTTTTTACCTTTAAGTGCATCAACGCCATCGGCAAATTCGCCTGCGTCCATAAATTCACATTGCGCTAATTGCGCTAATTGCTCGCGTAAAGGTAAGGTATTGAAATAATTCGCCATTGTTAGTTTCCTATAAAGTCATGTTTGTTAGATGCGCAATGTTTACTGCGCTTACAAACACCATATGTAAAATCGTTGCTTGCGTAAAATGATATATTTGAATTAAAGTGTTTCATAATATGAAATGCAGGGGGTTGGATGGAACATAAGCACTTAAACTACTTTTTAGCGTTGGCTAAAACACTTCACTTTGGGCGCGCAAGTGAGCTTTGCCACATAAGCGCACCCACTTTGAGCCGAAATATAAAACATTTGGAAGAAGAAGTTGGAGTAGCATTGTTTATCCGCGATAACCGAAGCGTTAAATTAACGCGTGAGGGGGAGTCCTTTATTGATTACGCAACGGCAACGCTTGCTAATTGGCAACGTTTTAAAACGAATGTAAAAGACCCACAACAGCATATTTACGGCAAAGTAAGTATTTATTGTTCTGTAACTGCATCTTATAGTTTTTTACATCAAATATTAGAACAACTTCGTGCGCAGCATCAGTACATAGAGATAACATTAAATACAGGCGACCCAGCACTTGCTATAAATCGTGTGCTTGATGGCCACGAATTAATGGCAATTGCAGCTAAGCCTAATAAATTACCGTCGCAAATTGCCTTTGTTGATATTGGGCACTCACCACTTTTATTAATTGGCCCAAAAATTCAATGTCCGATCACACAAAAGCTTACACAAAATAGTGATGATATTAATTGGTCTGATTTAGAGTTTATTGTCCCAGAACAAGGTTTTTCTCGCCAAAGGTTAGAGCATTGGTGGCGCAAAAATAATATTCACGGAAAAATCTACGCTCAAGTTGCAGGACATGAAGCAATGGTATCTATGGTGAGCTTAGGACTAGGTGTCGCTATGGTCCCTAAAATAGTGCTAGATAACAGCCCGCTGCAGGATAAGGTACAAATACTAACACCAAAAATGCAAGCACCTGAAGGGTTTGATATCGGTTTGGCGGTATTAAGAAAAGAGTTAAATGACCCTGCAATCAGTGCGTTGTGGAATATTGCGCAAACTTTAGAAGCAAAAGCAATTTAATATACACACAGAGCAAGTAAATTAGTTAAATAGTATTAATATAGGTTGCGTATGAGTTTACTATTACTTAACATTGAGTGCTAATAATAAAAACAATGACGCTTGAGAGTTTATTTATGAACCACGCCGTATCACTTGCTCATTCTGCTCAATGCCTTAAAAAGGCGATTCCTTTGATGGTAAAATACCGCATGCCGGTTACGCCTATCAACTATGCAATTTGGTACTGTTACATTCAAGGGAGTAACCCTTCATTAAATGCTGAATTAGACCATGTTATTGCTGAGCAACAAACATGCTCACAAGACAAAGCAAAAGAAATTTTTGATAAGCATTTAACGCAAGACGATCTGGCTTTCTTTCAAGAAATGACTGAAAAGTTCCATACAACCATGGAGCAAGTCCAGCAAGATATAAGCACCACGCTTGAGCATTCCAAAAGCTTTACAACAAGTTTAGTTGATTCACAAAATGAATTAAATATGCTTGCTGATGTAAATTCTTATAATGAAATATTAGGTTGTGTAGAGCGCTTAACCGACGATTCTATTGCTATGCAGGATTATGCTAGAGAATTTCAAACTAAGTTAGCTGTTGCTTACAACGAAATAAAAGATTTAAAAGAAGCACTTAATATTTCAAAAGAAGCAGCTGATACCGACACGCTTACGGGGTTTTATAACCGAGGTAAGTTTGATTCAGATATCGTAAAATTTTGTTTTGAATACTCAGAGAAAGCACAGGAAGATTCTCTTGCCGTACTAATTATGTTTGATATTGATCACTTTAAACGTTTTAACGATGACTTTGGTCATCAAAAGGGTGACGAAGTGTTGAGGTTAGTTGCCAAAAAAGTGAGAGAAAATACAACTGAAACAGCAAATATATATAGATACGGTGGCGAAGAGTTTTGTATAACAGCTTATTTTGACACTATTAACGATATAATAGCGTTTGCCGATTGTATACGTTTAGCTATTGCGAAATTAGCGATTCGTAAAAAGCATGATATAACAGCTAAACGTGCTATTTCTGCAAGTTTTGGTTTAGCTATTTTACGTCCATTTACTAATAGCTCAGTTTTAGTTGAGCGTGCAGATAGAGCCTTATATATCGCAAAAACGCATGGCCGAAACCGAATAGAAATAGCCCCTGATATTTAATAAGCATCAGAAGCTTGATTTATTAAGGCTAAAGCCGCTATTAACTTTGGTAACCTAGTAGCTTGTAAGGTTAATAAAAAAAAGTTGTTAGAGTTGGCTTCCTGCAGATTTTATTTGAATTAAAGCATTTGCGAGGTTATCCCTCATTTCCAAAGTTTCTCAAAGCAGTGCCAGCTTAGCCAACGCACATAACTAATTTGAAGGGTTTGTCACTTCAAAAACACAAAAGTTAACATTTGTGTATACAAATTGTGAATAATTGTAACCAGCTAGAGCTAGTTTAAAAAGACCTTGCTAGTATGGGGAACTTACTTAATTTAATACTTTGATGTACGCTGATGCGGTATTCCTTCTCCTTATTAACTGCTCTATGTTTTAGCACTTTGTTTGCTTGCCTTTCGGTGCAAGCAACACAGGCAAGCAAGCATGCTGACGATTATACAGAGCAAGATATAACAACTGATCGCCTGCATTTGAGTTTAAGCGTTGGGGCTGGAGTTATAACCAACCCTTTGCATGGTGGAGATAATATTCCGCTTGTGCTTATTCCACAAATTGCGTTTTATGCAGAGCAATGGTTTTTTGATAATGGCCGCCTTGGCTATTCATTTTCACAATCCCCAAAGCATCACTTTAATCTAGTTAGTGAACTCAACTCTGAATCTCGCTTTTTTATAGACTGGCACCCTAAAAATGTATTTGCATTGCAAAGTAGTGCTCTTAATAATCAGTTTGTAATGCAAAATGAAGCCTCGTCCTCTCGCTACGCTGATATTGATAATTTGCATAAACGGCAAATTGCCTTGGATGCGGGTATTGCATATCACTATGTAAATGATGACCATGTTTTTTCAGTTCAGGCTCTGCATGATATAACCGATGTTTATCGAGGTGTACGCGGTGCATTGCAGTGGCAATATCATACTGTGCTAGGAAAGCTTAAAATAAAGCCAACACTTGGAATAAACTATAAATCTGCGGAACTAAATAGCTATTTTTATGGACTTAATGAGGGTGAAACTCAATTTGGCAAAATAGACGTTGGTAGTAGTTGGCAACCTTATGCTAAAATCGACGCCCGTTGGCCACTGAGTAAGGCTGACTCTCTTCGTTTTCATGTAGCATATTACGACTATTCGGCTATGGATGGCAGTCCGCTCTTTGAACGTACTTATTCAATGACTGCATTTATAGGATTCGATCGTACTTTTTAATATGAAGTATTCAATATTAGTTGTGTTTATTACCACTTTTTTTAGTGGTTTTAGTGTGGCACAAACCCCTGTTTTTAGTGTTTCTCCAAAAGTCTGCGTGGTTTCCGAACAGCAGGATTTTTGCGATCTTGATTTACAGTTTAAATGGCTATTAAACACCTATAGTGATGTCTGTTTGTATCAACAAGAACAACTACTTCAATGCTGGCAGCAGCAGCGTTCTGGGCAATTTAATTATAAAGCGCGTGTTCAGGTGGAGACCATATACTCCTTAATCAATCCTCATACGGGTGTGTTAATAGCAAAAACACAGGTTGAAGTACAAAGCGCCCATGCTAAAAAAAATAGGCGTAGGCTTCGCTCTCCGTGGAGCTTTTTTTAATTTAGGAGCAACTAATGCCAAAAATTTTACTTGTT
>NZ_JACJDN010000264.1:0-5298 GCF_014163565.1 Pseudoalteromonas sp. SR45-5
AACAAATTATTGATTTAGTTTTTCTTTCGCTTCTTTTACTTTTTCAAAATCTAAACCAAGTTCGTCAGTCGCTTCTTTAATAAGATGCGGTTGAGTCATCACGACTGCCATTAGTTGCTGTAGCTTTTCTGGCGGAATACCAAGCTCTTGAACAAGCGCCATTGCCATCATTGGGTTTTGAGTAAACGCTTCAAACAATGCTTTTACTTTTTCGTCGCTTACATTGTGCTCTTTAAGTATTGCTAGTATTGGATTCATTATTAAACCTTAAGTGTTTTTTATAGGGCTTAGTATATGGGCTAAACCCTAAAATTAAAGAGTTACTCTACAAGTAAAACCACTTTTCCTGCGTTTTCATTACGCTCTAAAATAGCATGGGCTTCGTTTGCGTCGCTCCAAGGCAATGTTTTATACAAGTTAAAGTCGTACTTTTTAGTGGCAATATCGTTGTAAAAACGCGCTACAAAGTCGTCGCGTACCTGACGTTTAAACTCAATACTACGATTTCTAAGCGTTGAGGCATGAAACGAAATACGCTTTTGTAAAAGCGCCGCAAAATCAACCTCTGCAAAACGTCCATCTAAAAATGCAAGCATCACAATTTGGCAATCCATGGCTGCAATAGCGGCATTTTTATTTAAGTAACTACCCGAAACAGGATCTACAATTGCATTTGCTGTTAACTCATTTGCTTTCATATATTCTACAAAGTCGGTGGTTTTGTAGTTAATTGCATGATCGGCACCGAGTTCTTTTGCGTGTTGGCATTTATCATCCGTACCAGCAGTAATAACTACGGTAGCACCTGCGCTTTTAGCCATTTGAATTGCTGCACCGCCCACACCACTAGCACCTGCATGAATAAGCGCTATTTGCCCTTTTTGTAATTTACCAAGCTCAAATAACGCGCCAAATGCCGTTAAATACACTTCGCTTATTGCAGCGCCTTCAGCCATTGTTACATCATCGGGTAATTCCATAAGCTGTTTTGCATCAACTGCTACATATTCGCTATAAGCACCACCAGAGCACAATGTAAAAATACGCTTGTTTAGCCAGCTTTTATCTACATCTTTTCCAAGCTCAGTAACTGTACCGGCACATTCTAAACCTAAAATAGGGCTATCTCCAGCAGGGGCCGGGTATTTACCTTGGCGCTGCATACTGTCTGCACGGTTTACACCTATTGCTGCAACTTTAACAAGTACTTCATGGCTCTTTAAAACCGGCTTTTCGGTTTCACTAAATGCAAGGTTGCCATCTTCATGAGAAATATATTTCATTGTTGCTCCAAGTTTAAAAACTGTAATAACATATAGATGGGGATGAACACAGATTCAAACAACCTCAAAAGCGCCAACTTTGTTTATAAGGATAAACATCGGGTAGATAACCATTATGTACTTGTTGCTGACAATCCTGCCAGAACGTCGCTAAAAACAAGTTACTGTGCTCATTATTAAAATAATTAAACGCAACCTCGTTGGCACTAAAAAACACCTTAAATTGGCTCGGAAATATATCGTTTTCAGCTATATCAAAATACGAGTTACTACTTAGCTCTTCAAGTGCATTTTGGGTTTGTGGAACCTCTCTAAAGTTGCAATCGGTAAGCGGGAAAATTTCGTCAAAGTCGTAAAACACCACTCGCCCCCATCGCGTTACGCCAAAGTTTTTCATTAGCATGTCGCCCGGAAATATATTAGCGCCCGCTAACTCTTTAATTGCTTTACCGTAGTCATGCATTACTCGTTCTAGGGTTTTGTTATCGCATTGGTTAATATATAAATTAAGCGGGGTCATTTTACGCTCAACATAAACGTGCTTTAAAATGAGTGCCTTGCCAGATATAACTATGCTGCTGCCAATTTGGCTTTTCATCTGCTCAAGCAGCTCGTCGCTAAAACGGCTTAAATCAAACGCTAAATATCTAAATTCGTGTGTGTCTACCAAACGCCCAACCCTATCGGCTTGTTTTACAAAGTTATACTTGTCTATCACTTGTGCTTTGGTGGCTGTTTTTGGCGCACTAAATTTGTCTTTAATTACTTTATAAACGTAATCTAGCCCTTCAATAGTAAATACCAGCATTACCATACCTGGCGTCCCTGGTGCTGTGACATACTTGAAGTTGGCTGGGCTATTTTTAGTCGTATCGACCTTATACCGATAAAACTCAGTTTTGGCGTGCTTTATAAAACCAATGGCGTTAAATAACTCAAAGCGTTGTTTGTGTGGCATTAATACACTTAGGTAATCTACATAACGTGCGGGCTTATCGGTATCAACCATAAAATAGGTGCGTGCAAAGCCAAATAATAAACTTAATTGATCGGCGCCCATCATTACAGCATCAAGCTTTAGTCCCTCATCGGTATTTAAAATAGCGATAGCAAAAGGCATATTGTCGCCATTTTTAGCAAGGCAGCGCCCAATTAAATAACAGGCTTTGTTTCTAAAAAATAATGAGTTGGCGTATTCAATATAACCGTCGTTTAAATTTATAAGTTCGTACACCTGTTTGCATTGCTGCTTAGCGCCTTGCATTAACGTACTTTGTAATGTGGCTACATCGCGTTCTAAATGACAAAACGGCACTCTAAATACTTGATTAGTGATAAGCGTTTTAACGGCGTTATTAAACCCATTATGTAGCGATACCCTGCTCACTAAGCTTTCATAAGAGCGTGGCTCACTACGATACTTTGCTTTTAATACAAACAAATGCACAGTACGAATTTTTTTATCGTCCCAAATTGCGCCAAACGTTGAATTAAAAAAAGTATGCGCAATAGGTTTATTTTCGTGATTTTGTACCATATCGCCGTAAATATTTTTAGCTAACTGCCACGTTTGCGGGCAAGTAAGCTCAGCATAAGCAATAACTCTCACGGCTTCACTCACGTTTTTCACTTCGCGCTCATACACTTGTAAACGTTCACGCATAGCACTTTGCACACTATGGTACTGTCGTTGCTCAAAACGGCTTTGTGCACCCAGTGTAATATTTAAAAATTTCGAAAACATCACCTCAAATCCAGCAAAAACAGATCGTGCAAGCTTGCTGGCAATAACGTTTTGCAGCGTATTATTAGATTGATTTGTTAGCCTATTTTGCATAAATACAGCACTTATATTGATGCCAGTTATGGCGGTTATTTTTTATTAATTGTTTACACCTTAGCAAGCAGACTTTAATTTAGATAATTAATAAACCATATAAATAGAATTTATTGGGCGTATTGACCTTTCGAGGTTAATTTTGCAGCCGTGTATTTGGTTTTTAAGCAAGGCAAAGTACATGTAGTGTGGTGACTCCCCATAAATGTACTTTAACGCTGCATAAAGGCCAAATACACACTGCCCATAGGGTTCTTTCTAGGGACGATTAACTCTTTGTTGCTCGATTTTTACTTAGCCCACTAGGTGGCAAACCTCGCGCCGCGATTAAATCGCCCCTCGATTGAACAAATTTCAACCCTGAAAGGCCAACACGCCCATATGAATATAAGAAATGTCGATCTTAACCTTCTCGTTTATTTAAATGTGTTAATAGATGAAAAAAGTGTGTCGAAAGCTGCAAATAAACTCGCGCTTACGCAACCGGCTATGAGTAACGCATTAAAACGTTTGCGCGATTTATTTGACGACCCGCTACTTGTGCGTGCCGCAGGCTCTATGACGCCAACGGCAAAGGCACTTGCGTTAAAGCCTGAAGTTGAGGCGCTCTTAAAAATGGCCGAAGCTATTACGCAGCCTAGTGAGCAATTTAACCCTGCAACCGCTGAAGTTACCTTTAGAATAATGGCAAATGACTACATAGAGTCGACCTTAATAGCCCCTTTTATAACTGCGCAGCTTAGTAAAAATCCCGGTATTAATTTTGATGTATTAAGTCCAAGCGACATAAACCTGCAAGACATGGAAAAAGGCACTATAGATTTAGCAATAAATCGCTTTAATGGTTTGCCACGCTCGTTTCATCAAGCCAGTGTATGGCGCGATAATTACTGTTGTTTAACCCATCCTAAAAATACATTTTTACAACAATCAGGGTTAGACGACTACTTAAAAAAAGAGCATATTTGGGTAAATCGTGCCGGCTGGGGGCCTGAAGCCGCTGTTACTAATAAATCAGGAAAGCAAAAATTAGGCTGGGTAGATGAAGCGCTTTGGCAACTAGAACAAACCCGTAAAATACGTGTTTTTACTCGCCACTACATGGTCGCAAGCCTGCTTTGCCAATCAGAGCAACTTATTGCCACCCTACCGCGCAGGCAAGCTAAGTTATTAACCTCTCATACTGATTTGGTAATCAGCCCTGTACCATTTCAAATAGTGCCTATTGAAGTAAAAATGATATGGAGCCCACTGCTGCACCATGCAACGGCGCACCAATGGTTAAGGCGTGAGTTATTAGCGTTTGCTAAAACGATTGCAGATAGATAAATTATTATTTTCATCACATCAAACACTAGGTATTTTACTATCGCGCATATTGTCCAAGCTTTACTTTCATTAGAAGAATATAATGATAAACAAACTTAATAATAAGAATAACGATATTGCAAATATAATTTTTGCTGTCTTTCAAAAGTCCTACGCTATAGAGGCTAAACTGATCGGCGCGCATAACTTTCCTCCTTTAGCGCGTAATATTAAAGGTATAAAAAAATCAGAAACAACCTTTTATGGCTACAGCGAAAATGAATGTTTAGCAGCCGTTATAGAAATAGATACAAACAACGAGTATTTAGATATTTGCAGTTTAACCGTTGATCCTAGTCATTTTAAAAAAGGTATCGCAAGTAAGCTAATAAGTTATGTTTTAGCAATGGATGATTTTTCTCATGCAATAGTGGAGACTGCGGTTGCTAATACTCCTGCAATAAATTTATATAAAAAGCATGGCTTCGTGGAATTTAAAAGATGGACTCCTTCACATGGTATTGAAAAGCTGGCTATGTCGGTCGTAATTTAAATCAGTATTTCAAAATAGGTAATTTACAAATGGATAGTGCATCAATAATTGCGTGGAGTGTTTTGTTTGGCGGCATTGGTATTGGCTACCTTACTTACGGGCGAAGAAAAAAAGCCGTAGTGCCACTTTGCATTGGTTTATCGCTATTGGTATTTCCGTATTTTATGAGCAGTGTGAGCATGCTGTTGATTGTAGGCGCTATTTTAGTGGCTATTCCCTACTTTATTAAAATTTAACATTACTATTGTTATTGCTACTGTAACGACTAAATAAAATAAATGATCAAAATAAAAAAGCGCCGTGGTATTCAACTTTGG
>NZ_JACJDN010000265.1:0-5293 GCF_014163565.1 Pseudoalteromonas sp. SR45-5
CTAAAATCTCAGTTTTTTATTACTTTTTTGCGCAAAATAATTTTAAATAAATACCAATTTTTTCTGTAGTAAATATTTCCTTGCTGGTAGTCTATGGCAAATTTATAAAATGTAGATCAGGGAATATGTCAAAAATCCGTTCAATGAGTTTAACCACTCGCATCATGATTGGTATGGCGCTTGGGGTTGCAGTAGGTTTTATATTTCAGGCTATATTAGCTGGTGAAGACGATTATCTAATACCACTTGGGTTATTCTCTTTGCCAATTAAAGCCTTTTTTGTTGATGGTATTTTCCATGTTGGTGGCCAAATATTTATTGCCAGCTTAAAAATGTTAGTTGTGCCTCTTGTTTTTGTATCGCTCGTTTGTGGTACCTGTAGCTTAAGTGACCCTAAAAAACTAGGCCGCCTAGGTGGTAAATCTATTGGTTTATATTTATTAACTACGGCTATTGCTATAACGGTGGCTATTACACTTGCCTTATTATTTAGCCCTGGTGAAGGTATAAGCTTGCCATCTAATGCAACTTATGATGCCAAAGAAGCGCCTACCCTTGCACGTGTAATTATAGATATGTTTCCTACTAACCCATTTGAAGCCATGGCCAAGGGTAATATGCTTCAAGTTATAGTGTTTGCACTATTATTTGGTGTAGCAATGGCATTAAGTGGTAAAACAGGCAAACGCGTAGCAAGTGTTTTTGAAGATTTAAACACAGTAATCTTAAAACTAGTTACGCTGTTAATGAACATTGCACCTTATGGCGTGTTCTTTTTAATGGCAAAACTATTTACAACAATTGAGCTTAACTTAATTGTTAGCCTAGCCAAATACTTTGGCGTTGTAGTGCTTGCACTGTTATTACATGCTTTCGTAAACTACACATTGCTTTTAAAAATATTAACGGGCTTAAACCCGCTTATTTTCTTAGCAAAAATGAAGCACACATGCTTATTTGCATTTAGTACCTCGAGCTCAAGCGCAACTATGCCTATTACACTTGAAACTGCTACTAAAAAACTAGGTGCTAATAACTCGGTTGCCTCATTTACTATCCCACTGGGTGCTACCATTAACATGGATGGCACTGCCATCATGCAAGGTGTGGCTACCGTATTCATTGCACAAGTGTTTAGTGTAGATTTAACAATTTCTGATTATCTAATGGTTATACTAACAGCAACACTTGCCTCTGTAGGTACAGCAGGCGTACCAGGTGTTGGTTTAATAATGCTGGCCATGGTACTTAACCAAGTTGGCTTACCTGTAGAAGGGATTGCAATTATTATCGGTGTAGATAGATTACTTGATATGACACGTACAGCAGTTAATGTAACCGGTGATTGTATGGTTACCTGTGTTGTTGCCAAGTCTGAAGGTGAACTTGATGAGAGCATCTTTAACGACCCTAATGCAGCTAAAGACTTAGAAGATTATCATAAGTCTATTGACTCATAAGCTACATTTATACAGCTATAAAAAAACCTTGATGCAATACATCAAGGTTTTTTTTCGAGTAGAAAGAATTAAACTGAATCGTAAAAAAATTCTAATCTAAGGATTTAGGGATTTAAATTTAGAGAGTAAGTTTATTCCCACTTTATTTACACCACTACTCAGGCCAAGAGCTAGCTTATCGCTTAATCCCTTTTTAATTTTGTATTTAATCTTATAAATTTGGCGCTCATGTTGCTGCTCCAGTAATGCATCATCACTTGTCTTTATAACATCTACCAAACCTTTATCAATCGCTTGAGTTGCAAACCAATGCTCGCCTGTCGCAACTAAGTTTATATCTAAGCTTGGGCGTTGAGTGCTTACAAACGTTTTAAATAAATCATGTGTTTGTTCAATTTCTTCACGAAATTTTTCACGGGCCTTATCTGTGTTTTCACCAAATAAAGTAAGCGTACGTTTAAACTCACCTGCAGTTATTTGCTCAAATTCCACATCATTTTTCTTTAATATTTTATTAAAGTTTGGTATTTGAGCTATCACACCAATAGATCCAACTATGGCAAAAGGGGCTGCTAGTATCTCATCGGCTACACACGCCATCATGTAACCACCGCTCGCTGCTACTTTATCAATTGCAACACTCAAAGGAATACCGGCATTTTTAATACGCTGTAGCTGAGATGCAGCAAGTCCATAGCCATGCACTACTCCGCCGCCACTTTCTAAACGAATAAGTACTTTGTCTTTACTTGGGTTAGCAATAGAGATAATGGCTGTTATTTCTTCTCGTAAGCTTTCTACTTCGTGAGCGTCCATACTACCTACAAAGTCAATTACATATAAACGAGGTTTAGGCTCATCTTTATCTGCTTTTTTACTTTGCGATTTAAGCTGTTTTTGGTGAGCTTTAAGCTCTTTTTTACCCAGCGTATTTTGTAGAAAACTTTCTTTAAGATCGACTAATTGCTCTGATATGTCGTCAATTTGTATTTCACCTTTTTTGGCTTTAGGCTTAACTGCAGCGCCAACTATTAGCATTAGAATAACTGCTATAGCGATAACAAAAGTAATTGTTTTAGCAAAAAACAAACCGTATTCGTATAAAAATTCCAACTGGTTTCTCCATTTATAAATTTCAGCTAATTTAGCATGCTTTAAAGCAAAAAAAAGCCACTTTTCAGTGGCTTTTAAAGGTTAATTATTTTACTGGTTATTAATCAGTCACAACCTCAGGGTTGGAAACAAATAACATTCGACCGCGAGCAGCTAAGTAAGTAGCTACTTGCAACTGCATTTCTGTATTAGCGGCAGCACTGCCTTCTACAGTTGCAGCCTGTGCAGCATCTTGAGCTGGCGTTAATATAGAACCATGATGCCCTTTAGTAAATTTAACTAAGTAGCTTGTTGGTGTTTCAGTCAATGCTTGCGAAGTACTTACTGTTTCAAGACCCATCAAATTAGCTAATGGGATTGTGCCAGAAATAGGATTATTAGCTGCCATTGGTGGTATCACTTGGTCAGGCTTGTTATCAACACCATCGCCCACAACAACATTAGTATAAACAGGAGTGCCTAATGCTTTCACAGTGGCTGCGTAATTAGTTGGATCGCCACTATCAAGTGCTGTTTGCGCAGCAAATGCAAATTGAGTAAACACTCCTTGAATATTAGTTAGCTTACTTGTTTCACCAGCTGTAGTTAACGAAGCTACATACTCGTTATAACCACAGGTTAAATATGCTTCCATATCTGGCAAAACTGCACCACAGTTAGACACTGCATCAACTTGTAAATACGCGTTAAACTCATCAGCTTCTGTTGTACCTGCTTGTGAAAGTACTGAACCTTGAATAAATGGACCAAATGCAGCTGATTCTAGTAAGAAGCTAGCTATACCGCCGCCGCCACTTGCAAGTGCTACTGTGTTTACATTAAATAATGGGTCAACGGTTGGCGCTAATGGGTTATTAGCTTGTGCAATAAATGCAGGGGCTACAATAGAGCCTAATGAATGACCAATGTAAGTTACATCTTGCGCATTAATCGTTGCATCATTAATAAAGTTTAGACCTAAACGTAAACCTAATAAATCAGCCGCTGATTGACGTAAGCTATCACGCGCAACAAGTAATGAACTTAAGTTCATGTAACTAAGCACAGAACCCGTTGTTGCATTAAAGTCGTCTGTTCCATCACCATCAACATCTATTCCACGCTCACCATGTCTTGGATGGTCAATAGCAACTGTTGCAAAGCCTTGAATAGAAAGCTGCGCCGTTAAAGCAAGCATACTTTCTTTTTGTGTTGTAATACCGTGTTGCATAATAACAACTGGCCATCCGCTATCAGGCATTGCGATAGGATCTAATTGTAACTGCGCACGTACACCATTAATTATTGGTAAAATAGGCTTAGTAACTTGCACTGGCACATTTGCCATGCTTTGTACTTTTGGAATGGAGTTATATTTTGTTAAATGACGTGTGCTATCTAGTCCTAAGTCACGTAATTGCCCGTCACTTAATGCAGAACATAAACCATCATTTTCACTAATAGGATCTGTCGGAAATGCATCACCAGCAACGGCCTTGTAACCGATTATTGCCACCGCGTTATCACACATACCTTGCCAATATGTATCACTTAAATCACTAATATCAGTACCCGTTGGTGTACCTAGATACATCGGTAGCATAATGCTACCTTTTTGATATTGCACACCAGAGAAAGCAGCAGACACTTCTACACCCTGAGAAGCAAATACCTGTTGCACATTTACCATTGGTTGTTCAGGAACTTGAAGCGCAGGCGTTGGCATCGCAGGCTGTTGCAAACTTGCAGCTAGCAATTTTTTAATTGTCCCAAGTACTGGCCCCGCAGACTGAATAGTCATTGCGCTAGAAAAAATAATATCTTCTTTTGTTATATTTCCTGAATTTACAACTACATTTTCGTAACTGTTAACAGCGCCCTGCAAACCAAGTTGGGCTTCTGTAATTAATGGCGCTTCTTGCTTAACCAGACCATAAGTAGAAGAAGGCTCGATAGAGCGTCCTAATGAATCTTTAAGGCCAGTAGTTAGTACATTGATGTATGAGCTACCTGCCGTAAATGGTTTTAAAGGAATAATTGCAACGGCATCACCAGAAGCTTGAGTAACAAAATCAACACCAAAAGTAAGCTCACCGACCAATTTACAAGCTGTACCGGCAGCAACAACTGAACATTCTGCGTCAGTTAAACTTGCACCCATTACTACTTCAAAAATGCGAACTGTACCTGGTGTCCCAGCAGACGTTTCATCTAAGCTAACATTTGGTGGGAATGTTAAATCGATTTTATAAGGAACCTGAGAAGACCAACCGTCAAGTGCGCCTAGAGCAAGCTGAGGATCTGCATAAGCTGCTCGAGAAATAGACACATTGTTGTCATCTAATTCTCCAGGAATATTAAGTGTACCGTCTTGGGTTCCACTCATTAATAAATCATTAGGTACCGATAAAATACCTGCAGCAGGGTCAAATGTAACCGTTGCTGTTGGAATAACGGTTGCTGTGTCGTTCTTAACATCTTCTAACGTTTCTCCGCCGCCACAACCTGCCAAGGCAGCTGTAACAGAGAGTGAAAGTAGCATTTTTTTCATATTGTTGGCTCCGCACATATTTTATTTTTATAGTGTGTTTAATCAGTGTATTAAGTTAAAACAATGTAATCAGGTTATTAATGAGACATTAGACCAGTTAAACTTAACGTAAAGTTTCTATTTTCGCCACCTAATTTTACAATAAATTCGATTACTTCACGTTTCGCTATGTTAAAATCAAAAAAAATAG
>NZ_JACJDN010000266.1:0-5273 GCF_014163565.1 Pseudoalteromonas sp. SR45-5
AGTGAGTTTTACCTAAACCAGTACCACCGTAAATAAATACAGGGTTAAAAGCAGAGCCAGGATTATCGGCAACTTGAGTAGCCGCTGCTTTTGCTAATTGATTTGATTTACCCTCAACAAAGCTGTCAAAGGTATAATTTTCTTTAATGTTAGATTTGTAACCTGACTTAGGTGCAGGTTCAACAACAGGCTTTTGCTCACGAGGCTGTTGTTTTGTAGAAGCTTGTGGTGCTGCTTGTGTTTCTATAACCGGTGCAGCTTGTGCATTTAATAAAGGCTTACTACCTACATCAAAACGTAGCTTTGGTGCTTCAACACCACAAATTTCTACTAATAATTCGTTAATTCTATTTAGGTACTTTTCTCTTACCCAATCAAGCACAAAGCGATTAGGTGCATAAATCGTCAAGGTATCTTCGGTACTTTCTGCTTGTAGTGGTCTTACCCACATACTGAATTGCTGCGAAGGCAGCTCATCTTGCAATACATATAAACAACTTTGCCAAACCGACAGATACACAGTTAAACTCCCAGAGATATAATTTTTATTCCCGCACATCATTAATGATTATAAATCATACATTTATTGCGTTCAAATGGTCCAATAAGCGACCCAAGACCGCGTATTATGAAGGCACTTTATCCACAAGTAAAAGATTGATTTTTATAAAATTGTTGATATCGATGTATAAAATCATTAACAACCTGATTTAAAACAGTTTTTATTTTAGATCCGAAGAGGAGATCATAACAAAATAACACCAAGATCGCGAACCAAATTTACGATCCAATTTTCTTTTCCCCCGCTTTTATTCACTTTTTATACAGGGGCTGTGGAAAACTTCTTATTTATGATGATCCTATCAGATCGCTCTACATGATCTCTTTATGAACCATAAGTAGGCTCTATACTGCGAACGTAATTATGATTGACTTTACGTTACTTACTCTATAATATCTCGCGCTCGCAATGGCACCTATGCCAGGATCGCGACCTGTATAGGATGTTTTAACTTTAACCGATCGGATGAGATTGTTATGAAAAGAACTTTTCAACCTAGCGTTTTAAAACGCAAACGTGCACACGGCTTCCGTGCTCGCATGGCAACTGTAAATGGCCGTAAAGTATTAGCACGTCGCCGCGCTAAAGGCCGCAAAGTTCTTTCTGCTTAATTTATAAGTGGAAGACTTTAGCTTTGGCAGGGAGTTACGTCTGTTAACTCCCTCGCATTACTCTCGCATATTTAATGAACCCGCTCGGGCTGCAACTCCTTTCTTTACTCTATTAGCTAAACCAAATGACCAAGAAAAACCTCGGTTAGGTCTTACTGTTGCTAAAAAACGCGTAAAAAAGGCATGCCAACGAAACCGTATTAAACGTCTCGCTCGCGAAAGTTTTCGTTTAAATCAACACAGCATCGATAATATTGATATTGTGCTTATGGTGAAAAGTGGTATTGATGAACAGTCTAATGAAGAATTAACCAAACAACTTACTAAATTATGGCGAAAAATTAACGAACGCTGTAAACCAGGTGCACCTAAACCGCCACCTTTTAAGAAACGCCCAAACAAATCAGCTAAATCTAATAAACAAACCTAATTGCAATAGAATTGCAGGGTTAATTAATGTATCTTTAGCTCACCTTTTAATCATGCATTTAAAATTTCTAATTGAGTCTTTAAATACATGATATCTATCTCACTAAACTTAAGTAGGGGCATAAACATCATGAGGTTAATTAAACCACTTGTTGCTTTTCCTAAGATTTGTTTAGTGTTATTTATCCGCGGTTATCAAAAGTGGATTAGCCCGCTGTTAGGTCCGCATTGTCGTTTTAATCCAAGCTGCTCACATTATGCAATTCAAGCAATTAATTTGCATGGATTTATAAAAGGTAGTTGGTTAGCTTTAAAACGCATATTAAAATGCCATCCTTTACATTCAGGTGGAGACGATCCCGTACCTGAAAAATTAACCCATATTAACCACCAACACGAGAAATAAGAGCTGTTATGGAATCGCAACGCACGTTTTTATTAATTGGCCTAATGCTAGTGTCGTTTTTATTGTTCCAAGAATGGGATAATGATTACAACAAGCCTAAAGCCGATCCAAGTGCCACAACACAAACACTACAAGCAAATTCACCAGAGTCGGATGATTATATTCCTTCATCGTCAGATTCAGGTTTACCCGCTTCAGCAACTTTAGCTAAACGTTCAGTTATTGAAATCACAACTGACGTTTTTAAAGTTAAAATTGACACCAAAGGCGGTGACATTGTTGAAACAGACCTTCTTCAATACGAAGAAACTAAAGGAAGTGAAACACCTTATATGCTTCTTGGTCAGCTTGATAGTGGCAAACAATACTTTTCACAAAGTGGCTTAATTGGCTTAAATGGCCCTGACGCATCAGCTAACGGTCGCCCTACTTATAGTACCGAACAAAAATCATATACCTTAACGGGTGATGAGCTTCGCGTTCCACTTCAGTTTACTGATAGTAATGGTGTTAGTTTTACTAAAACATACGTATTCAAAAAAGGTCAGTATGACGTAGGCTTAGAATACAAAATCAACAACACTACCAGCGCACCTCTTCAAGTACAGCTATACACGCAAATTAAGCGTACCGTACAAGAAAAAGGTAGCATGGTTGATCAAAACTATTTAGGTGCTGCATACGGTACTGACGAAGAACCATACGAAAAGTATAGTTTTTCAGATATGGCTGATAAAAACCTAAACAAAAACACGCAAGGTGGTTATGTTGCATTTATACAACATTACTTTGTAAGTGCTTGGGTTCCAATGCAGGATCAAACAAATACAATTTATAGCTTAATTACAAAAAGTAATGCCGCTATTATTGGTGCTAAAGATCCCGCTGTAAATATTCAAGCTGGTAGTGAGCAAACACTAACTGCTACTTATTATATGGGTCCGAAAGAGTCAGATATTCTTGAAGCAATTCACCCAGACTTAGACTTAACTGTAGATTACGGTTGGTTATGGTTTATTTCGCAACCTTTATTTGTATTGCTAAAATGGCTACATAGCATTTTAGGTAACTGGGGTGTAGCAATTATTGCCATCACTATTATCGTTAAATCGTTAATGTACCCACTTACTAAAGCGCAATACACTTCAATGGCAAAAATGCGTGCCCTACAGCCTAAAATGGCAGCTCTTAAAGAAAAGTTTGGTGACGACCGTCAAAAGTTCGGCCAAGCAACTATGGAAATGTACAAAAAAGAAAAAGTTAACCCAATGGGTGGCTGTTTCCCTATTTTGCTACAAATGCCAATTTTCTTAGCCTTGTTCTACGTATTCTTAGAGTCAACTGAACTTCGCCATGCTGAATTTATTTTTTGGTTAACAGACCTTTCTGCACAAGACCCGTACTACGTATTACCAATCTTATTTGGTGCGAGTATGTTTGTGACGCAAAAACTTCAGCCTATGACGGTAACTGATCCAATGCAGCAAAAAATGATGACCTTTATGCCGGTTATCTTCTCTGTATTCTTCTTATGGTTCCCATCGGGTTTAGTTCTTTACTGGTTAGTGTCTAACCTTATTTCTATTGTCCAGATGTTAATCATCTACCGTGGCATGGAAAAGAAAGGAATTAAAGTAAGAGGCTAACTAAGCTCCTACTTATATAAAGGCGACTTCGGTCGCCTTTTTTATTGCCTGTTTTTCACCAGAGTATTCGCGAGTGTTTATTTCATAGGTTACAATACCGCCATAAAGTTACTCATCGTTGGCAAATTAATAGCATGATCAATCAAGATACAATTGCAGCACAAGCAACTGCCCCCGGACGTGGTGGTGTTGGTATTATTCGCGTTTCAGGTAGCCTTGCTAAAAGTGTCGCCGAAAAAGTAGTAGGTAAAATTCCTAAAGTTCGCTACGCCGATTACGTGCCATTTAAAAGCCTAGCTGGCGAGCAACTTGACCAAGGTATTGCCATTTACTTTGCAGGTCCTAACTCATTTACTGGTGAAGACGTACTTGAATTACAAGGCCACGGCGGTCCTGTAGTACTTGATATGCTACTTAAAGAAATTAGTAAAATAGAGGGCGTTCGTTTAGCAAAGCCTGGTGAGTTTTCTGAGCGCGCATTTATGAATGACAAGCTTGATTTAACACAAGCAGAGGCCATCGCCGACTTAATTAATGCTACGAGCGAACAAGCTGCCAAAAGCGCCCTACAGTCTCTCCAAGGTGAATTTTCTAAACACATAGAAACGCTTGTAGAAAAAGTAATTCACTTACGTATGTATGTAGAAGCGGCAATAGATTTTCCAGATGAAGAAATTGATTTTTTATCAGACGGTAAAGTGTCAGGCGACTTAGACGCTATTATTACTCAGCTTAACACTGTAACCAACCAAGCCAAGCAAGGCAGCATCATGCGCGAAGGTATGCGTGTTGTTATTGCTGGTCGCCCAAATGCCGGTAAATCAAGCCTACTAAACGCCCTAGCCGGTCGTGAAGCTGCAATCGTAACAGAAATAGCCGGTACCACTCGCGACGTACTACGAGAGCATATACATATAGATGGTATGCCACTGCATATTATAGATACCGCAGGCCTACGAGAGAGCCCTGACCGCGTAGAACAAATAGGTATTGAACGGGCGTGGGATGAAATAAACCAAGCCGATCGCGTTTTATTTATGCTTGATGGCACTGACACTATAGATACTGACCCGCATAAAATTTGGCCTGAATTTATGGCCAAATTACCAGAAGGTATGGGGGTTACGGTCATCAGAAATAAAGCTGATTTATCGGGTGATATAGTCGGAATGGAGCAAGAGCAACAATACCCGGTCATCAGCTTAAGTGCTAAAAATGCTGACGGTATTGAACTTGTTCGCGAGCATTTAAAAGCCTGTATAGGCTTTCAAGGCGCAACAGAGGGTGGCTTTATGGCGCGCCGTCGTCATTTGGATGCACTAGAGAGTGCTGCGTATCATTTAGAAACAGGTAAAACACAATTAGAAATGCACATTGCTGGTGAAATATTGGCTGAAGAACTGCGTTTAACACAGCAGTATTTAAACGAAATAACCGGTGAATTTACCTCAGACGACTTACTTGGCAAGATATTTAGCTCATTTTGTATTGGTAAATAAGCACCTTATTACAGATTTATGTTTATTATAAGAGCACTTAGGTGCTCTTTTTTTATGTAAAATATTCACTATAAAATATGTATTTGTACCGTCAATCCCAGCCAGTTCTGCCAATAAAAT
>NZ_JACJDN010000267.1:0-5271 GCF_014163565.1 Pseudoalteromonas sp. SR45-5
GCTTAACGTAAGCGGTTTAACCAAATTAGCTTACGGCGGCTCATTTGTGCTACTTGCTCTTTTTTTAGTTCTAAATGGCTTAGCGCTTCTTCAGTTATATCTACTACATCACCTACACCAGCTACGGCCCATAAGGCTTCTTCTAAATCTTTAGCTTTGTGCATTGCGTACTGACTTACGTATTTTAGCTCATTAGAAAGATAATCAGTATCGGGGCGACCTGTGCGCGATATATACAAACGCATTACGAATATAAGTTGCGATGTAATACCTTTACTAATTTGTTTATAAAAGCTTGAGTAGTCTTCACCTAAAGCGCATTGGCTAACAATAGCCTCTTCAATACTGCCTTTTCGAGGATCGAAGTTAATAGCAAGTGTAAAAGCAAGCGGTGCATCTTGGCGGCTGCGATCTTTAATATTTGGTGTTATTACATTAATAATTTGCTCTTCGGTCAGAATGCTCGAAAAGTCAGTTTTGTTACTTAATAAACCAAAGTTTTGCAAAATCACGTGCATAGGGCTGGCGTATAACCCATATCCAATTGCGCCGGTTTTAAAGTGTGCAGCTTCTTTGTGTAAATATAGCGGAAATTGGCAAACGCTTTTTGTAACCATATTTCTAAGTGCGGTAGATAAGCCTTCTACTTTAGGTGCTTCTTCAGATACTTTAAGTTTGTCTTTATTACCTTCTATTAGCTGAGTGAAAAAGGTCACGCCAGCATGAGGTAAATCAGCAATACGATTTGCTTTTAGGTTAATAGTAGTAAATGACTTACTGATGGCCATTACTTCGTACTTTAGTTCACTAAGCTTATGCTTTTTAGTTATTTTTTGAAGTTCAGGGAATGCTAAAAGTACTATATCGCCTTTTTTAAATGTGGCAGGTTGTTCGCACTCTAACTGCAAACCCATTACCGAAAAGTCACGTGTATAGCCGTTAAATACTTCATCATTAATAGTGACACTAACTGGTGTTTTATAAAGATAGCGCTTATGCGAGCGTAAATTTACGTATTCAAGTGGCACAATATCTAAGTAGGGTGGTGTTTTGTGTTTTGCGTGGCCAAAGTGCTTAAGCTGATTTACTAATGCTTTATCAAAAGTAAGTTGTTTATAATTTGCTTGTTCAGCTTTATTGCCAATATTTGTAAGTACAACAATATACTTAACATCTTTTATAAGGCCTTTTACACGAGGTGAAGGTGGCTTATTTAATTTTTCTATATTTTCACCGGCACTATTAGGTAGTGAAAGCGGTATAAAAGAATCATCTGGATGACTTGGCATTACTTGTATTTTAAAGCACTGCCAGCTCTCTTTTTGGCTACCAAAACCTAAAAATAGATCACGTAATTTAGGGTTGTTATTTAACTCTGTACGCGTCGCTGAGTAGTAATAAATTTTACCTGATGATATATGTGTAAATGTATAGAGGTAATCTTCTTTTACTGCGGTAATTTGAGTTAGTAATTGTGTAATACGCTGATGATTAAGTATATTGTACAAACACGGTATTTTTCTTTCATCGGTAAAGTAGCGCTGAATAAAAATATTATTTTCAGTGGTAAGGCTAAGGCTTGGGTAATATTGCTCATCTTTTTTACTTAAAAACACATATAAAGACGTTACGCGAGGAATGTAGTACTGCTCATACCCCTTTGATACTACAGCATCGAGCGTATTATCTAGATTTACTTTATAACGACGCTTATTACCATGAATAAAACTTTCTAAAAAGTCATTAAAGGCATCGTTGTTTTCTATATAAGTGCGCTTTAAGCGGATGTGATTAAATTCACGAGAGATATTTTCTACTGCAACAACTTCGTATTGAATACCGTTTTTTAGGCCAAGTTCAAAGTCTTGCTCAAGGCCTACTAAGCGCATTGCGATGAGTTCGCCTTTTTTTATAGAGTAGCGCGTTGCAAGCTTAACTTTACAACCGCTTAAAGATATATCTGAGGTGCTAGCAGCAATGTTCTTTTTATCTTTGTAATCAATCGTTACTTTTATTGAGTAATTCATCCGTTCTTCACGGCGGCTCTCGTAAGAGGCAAACTTAATTACTTCAGTGTTTAAGTTATTTTCTAACTCTTGTAACTCTGATTTTTCGGCTGCTTGTTTTTGTAATACGCGGTGGTTATTTTCTGTATTCATTACGGCTTCGTAAACAGCTAAGGTGTATTCACCATGTTGTTTAAGCGCTTTTTCAAACACTTCAATGGCTGTGTCATCCATAAAGTGTTGCTTGCCGTTATGCTCATATGGTTTTACTTGGCCTGTCACTAATCCGCGAAGATCAACAAAACGTGCCACTGGCTGAGATAAACGCGACATTTCCATTTTCATTAAAAATTGCTCAGGTTTAGTTAACCCTGCGGTTTTTGATTTGAAAATTAGATCAAATTTAGCGTTGCCTAAATATGTTTTTAACTCATTCACGAGGTCTTCGTGTTTGAGCATTATGTCATCAGCCATTTATAAAACCATCACCGTCTAATTGAAAAAGTAGGTATACTGTTAAGTCCATTTATTAGAAGTTCAATAAACGTTAAATCGCGCTATGTTATTAATATAGGTACAATTATTTGAGTTACTACTGTTTAGCTCTTGTTATGTATGTGTTATTTGCCATTTTATTGGCAAGTTACTTTAAACTATTACAAAGCAAAAAGTATGCCCTAAATTATAGCTAAAAAGAAACACCATGTGTATTTATTGATTGTGACGCTAGATTTTTAAGCAGGCAAGAGTTTGTTGCTAAGTAAATGCCTGAAATGGCAAAATAAGCGCTTAATAGTAAGAATTTTTTTAATTAAAGAATAGTAGGTAAAGTGATCAATGGCTAAAGCGGCAAAAGTAGAATTTGTTTGTACCGAATGTGGCATGAACTATCAACGTTGGCAGGGTCAATGTCGCTGCGGTGCGTGGAACACATTAGCGGAATTTAAGCCTTCCGCAGGGCACAGTAAAAAAGCATCAATACGAGCAAACGTTGGTGGTTATGCTGGTGGTGTTGGTGGTGGCTCTAAAAAAATCAATGATATTGCTACATCAGAGGCTGAAAAGCAGCTAACTGAAATCGGCGAGCTTGATCGCGTACTAAGCGGCGGGGTGACTACTGGCTCTGTTAATATAATTTCCGGCGATCCGGGGGCGGGTAAGACAACTTTGCTATCTGACCTAGTGGCGAGAATGTCACAACGGATGCCGTCACTTTACTGTACGGCAGAAGAATCTTTATCGCAGTTTAAAAACAGGGTAAATCGTTTAAAGTTAAACTATAACCCGGACGAGCTTTATTTACTTTCAGAAACGAGCGTTGAAACCATCATCGAAGAGCTCGAGAAAAATAAAATTAAGTTTGCTGTTATTGACTCTATTCAAGCTGTTGTAACCGATACGGCAAATGGTAGCCCAGGTTCGCCTTCGCAGGTAAAAAGCGCCGCCCAAGCATTAACTCAGTACTGTAAGCAAAATGATGTAACCATGTTCATTATTGCTCACGTAAATAAAAATAACGAAATAGCAGGCCCTCAAACACTTGTACATATTGTTGATGCGCTTTTACACATAGATACCAACGATGGGCAAATACGAACCCTTAGGGCAAATAAAAACCGCTTTGGTGATATTGATACTGTTGGCATTTTTAAAATGTGTGAACGTGGAATGTTAAGCGTTGATAATCCAAGTGAAATATTTTTATCGGGTTCAACCACCGACTCACCTGGCTCTACTATTACCTGTATTCGTAAAGGGAATCGTAATTTATTGCTTGAGATTCAATGTTTAACTACCGAAACAGAAGCTGAATTTCCGCAGCGTGTTTGTGTTGGTTTAAATATGAATCGTATAAAAATGCTGACCGGTATATTACGTAAGCATACTAAAACTAAAATATTTCACGATACGTTTTTTAATATTGTGGGTGGTTTAAGAATTGATGAGACAGAAACCTGCATCGATTTAGCATTAGTAACCGCGTTACTTAGCAGTTTAAACGAATTTGTTGTACCTCGTACCACGTGTATTATGGGAGAACTTAGCTTAAACGGCGATGTACGCCCAATAGACAGTGGTGTACCGCGTGTTAAAGAGGCTGCACAACATGGTTTTACAGAAATATATATTCCATTTCGCAATTACCATAAATCGATGGAAGGGCTAGGCGCTAAAATTACCCCTGTAAAAACCGTACATGAGTTACTTAGTTTGATTAATTAACACTTATCGGTGATGTTCTTCAGTGTTACTCTTAAGTTGAGACACTTTATAGAAAGAATTAAATAAGGAAATGACATGAAAAAATTAGTTATAGTTGCAGCTCTTGTGGCCGCAGGCGTGGGTGGTGTTAGTTACGCAAACTACGTAGCAACTCAAGAAGTGCGTGCAGAAGTAGATAAGCAACTTGCTTTAGTAAGCGAGCAAACTGGCGCTACATTTAAATACGCTGGTTTATCGGCAAGTGTTATTTCAAAGAGTGTAGAAATAACAAACATGGAAGTAATAAGCCCTGAAGGTGACAATGTTGCTAATATTCAAAGCATTGAAATAACTGGCTACGAGCCGGATAAAATATCACCACATACATCATTTGATGTAAAAAGCTTTCAGTTTGATAAAAGCTTCGTATCAAAATTACCAGCTGATACAAACGAAATGTTAGCGTCGGCAAGTTACGACTTACATTCATCACTTGATTACGATGAAGAGTCTGGCAATAGTGATGTAGTAGTTAAGCTTGATGCAAAAGACATTGTTAGTTTTAATATGGATATGGGTTTAGCTAATTCAAAAGCGTTAATGGATGCTTCATTGGCTATTAGTAAGGCGCAGCAAGAAGCGGGTGATCAACCGCTGACGTATGAACAAGAATTACAGCAGCAAACACTTGTTATGCAAGCAATGAGTAAATTAGAGCCGCGTAATGTTAGCTTTGCCTTAAATAACCAAGGTAAATTAAAAGATTTACTATCAAGCGAGCTTGAAAAGCAAGGTATGACGCTTGAGCAAATGGAAATGACGCTAGAGCAACAGTTACAACAAGCTCCTGTAACTGAAGATATTGCAGAGGCTTTAACTAGCTTTGCGAAAGGTTTAAATTCATTCAGTGTGTCTGCAAAGCTACCTGAAGGTAAAACTATGATGGAAATTAACCAACAAGTTATGATGCTAGTAGGGCAACCTGAAGAACTAGTTAAGTTTATTAACTTAGAAGTTAAAGGTGATTAGGCCTTAGTTCTGTATTAATAAAGGCGCCAATTGG
>NZ_JACJDN010000268.1:0-5265 GCF_014163565.1 Pseudoalteromonas sp. SR45-5
TTACTAATAATGCGCGCTTAAGTTTACTTATGTGGCTTTTATCGTACTTGGCTATATCGTCAATAAATTGCTTTTTAATGGTAAATTCACGACCAGCTAAGTTAACTTTAGCTTCCCCTGATGCGTTAATTTCATCAAGGTGTGCTTCAAAGTTATGCGCTACGTGCTGCGCATCTGACGGTGCGCCAATGGTTGTAATAGCCGATACTTCAGGAATATGCTCAGCAGCAGCAAGAACGGCTGCCCCGCCTAAACTGTGGCCAATGAGTAGTTGCGGCGGAGCAAAATGTTCACGTAAATGATTTGCCGCAGATACTAAATCTTGAATGTTTGATGAAAAGTTACTGTTAGCAAAATCACCATCACTATTACCTAAACCGGTAAAGTCGAAACGCAGTACGGCGATACCTTGTTGTGTGAGTGCACGGCTAATCCGTGTAGCTGCTGCAATGTCTTTACCGCATGTAAAGCAGTGTGCAAATAGCGCGTAAAACTTAACGTCACCAGAGGGAAGTTCAAGTTGGCCGGCAAGTTCTAAATCGCCGCTTTTAAAAGATACTTTTTGTCGCATGGGGAGCCTTATTTACACAAATAAAATATATTCTAATAATAAACCAGAGATAGTTACTAAACCTTGCAAATTCAACGTTTTTTATTAGTTGATCTTGATCAAGCAAAGTGACAGTGACTATGCCTTGCGGACATATGTCCTTATGTTTTTGAGGTCATTTGTCTATCCTCGCATAGCGCCATAATGAAGGCTTTGCTACTTTATATAAGTAATTTAGCACTATTAAAAGCAACTCACTTCACACAACCTATTCACTGGAACGTACAATGCAATTACCTACTGTTGATTATAAAGCTCCCGATGCGGCTGCACAATTTGTTGAATCGTTAAGAAATACTGGATTTGGCGTTTTAAAAAACCACCCAATCCCACAGTCTTTAGTTGAGTCTATTTACAAAAATTGGCAAGACTTTTTTAACTCAGAGCAAAAGCACGACTTTTTATTCTCTAAAGAAACTCAAGACGGTTACTTTCCGCCTTCAGTATCAGAAGTAGCGAAAGGCTTTACAATAAAAGACATTAAAGAGTACTTTCATGTGTACCCTAAAGGTCGCGTTCCTGCCCAGCTTGAAGCTGATGTACGTGAATACTACCGTTTAGCAAGTGAATTTGCTGGCACATTATTAAGCTGGGTTCAGGCTGAAGCACCAGCTGATGTACGTGCTAAGTTTTCAATTGATTTAAAAGACATGATTGCCGATTCTGAGCAAACATTGTTACGTATCCTACATTATCCACCAATGACGGGTGATGAAGAGCCTGGTGCTATTCGCGCAGCAGCCCATGGCGATATCAATTTATTAACTGTATTACCAGCTTCTAATGAGCCTGGTTTACAAGTTCAAAAAACAGATGGCGGTTGGTTAGACGTGCCATGTGATTTTGGCAGCTTAATTATTAATATCGGCGACATGCTACAAGAAGCGTCGGGCGGGTATTTCCCATCGACAATTCACCGTGTAATTAACCCAACGGGTAAAGCATCTACTAAATCGCGTATTTCATTACCGTTATTTTTACACCCGCATCCAGATGTTGTGCTTTCAGAGCGCTACACGGCAGATAGCTACTTGCAAGAACGTTTGCGTGAGTTAGGTGTTAAGTAACTCTAATACTTAGAGTAATTAAGTATAAACAAAAAACGGCCTATGGCCGTTTTTTGCATTTTTAAGCAACTTAATCACAGGTTTAATTTTAATAAACTATGCTCAATTGCATATAACGTAAATAATGGCATGCATTCTTAGCTACTACAGGTATAATGCGCGCAACTGGCTAATGTAGCCTTATTTAAAAGAGAGTTTATATGAGTTTTGAAGGTTTAGGTTTATCACAGTCTTTGGTTAATGCGGTTTTAGAAAAGGGCTATGAAACGCCAACGCCGATTCAGGCTCAAGCAATTCCTGCAATTATTGAACGCCGTGACGTTATGGCAGCAGCGCAAACAGGTACAGGTAAAACAGCGGGTTTTACATTACCACTTATTGAGCGCTTGTCGTCGGGTCCTAAAGCTAAAAGCAATCACGTACGTGCGCTTATTTTAACGCCTACACGTGAACTTGCTTTGCAAGTAAGCGAAAACGTTGAAGAGTACGCTAAGCATTCTGATGTGAGTTCATTTGTAGTTTACGGTGGCGTTAAAATTAACCCACAAATGCAGCGTCTTCGTAAAGGTGTTGATATTTTAGTAGCAACGCCGGGTCGTTTAATCGACTTACATAATCAAAATGCAGTTAAATTTGATAGCGTTGAAGTGCTTGTACTCGATGAAGCTGACCGCATGTTAGACATGGGCTTTATTCACGACATTAAACGCTTAATTGCTAAAATGCCTGCTAAACGTCAAAACTTGATGTTTTCGGCTACATTTTCAGATGAAATTCGTGCATTAGCAAAAGGGTTAATTAATGACCCAGTTGAAATTTCAGTTGCAGCAAAAAATACCACTGCAAAAAGTGTTACTCAGTGCGTTTACGCGGTAGATAAAACACGTAAAACAGCATTGCTAAGCCACTTAATTCGCACTAACGATTGGCAACAAGTATTAGTGTTTAGCCGCACAAAGCACGGTGCTAACCGCTTAGTTAAACAACTTGAACGCGATGACATTGTAGGCGCGGCTATCCATGGTAATAAATCACAAGGCGCACGTGTTAAAGCACTTGATGGTTTTAAAAGTGGTGAAGTACGCGTATTAGTAGCAACAGACATTGTTGCACGTGGCTTAGACATTGTTGAATTACCGCATGTTGTTAACTACGACTTACCAAACGTATATGAAGATTATGTTCATCGTATTGGCCGTACAGGCCGTGCTGGTGCGTCGGGTCATGCGATTTCGTTTGTAACGGTTGATGATGCTGTTGATTTATACGGTATTGAACGCTTTATTGGTGAGCTTATACCGCGTGCTGAAGAAGACGGTTTTGAGCCTATTAACCCAGTAGCTGAACGCGCATTAGATGCTCGCCCACTGCCGGCTAAAAAGCCTAAGAAAAAGCAGCCTTTTAATAAGCCTAAATCTGATAGCAGCAAGCCTAACAGTAAAAAGCCGAACAATGGTGGTAATGGTACCGGCCCACGCCGTGGTGGTTCTAAAAAGCCAGCTGTTAAAACAGATGACAGCGCGCAAAACCCATGGGCAAAGCGTGAATCTGTTGGCGGTAATGGCCAACGCCGTCGTCGCACAAATAACGATTAATCATTATTAGTGATTGCACTAGCGTTTAATTAATTTAGAATTTAGTTAAATGCTGATACAAAAAACGCGCTCCCTTCTTTAATTAAATAGAAGCAGCGCGTTTTTTATTGCCTGTAATTTGTACTTACTGTATTGCCTGCCTGATTAAATAGTTAATACCTAAACCTACAAATAAAGTAACACTTACGCTAAGTAATGTGCCGAGCATGACGTACTCGGTAAGTTTTTTATCTTTGCTTGCACTTAAATCACCAAACCTAAATACCGACTTTGCCGCAAGTAAAAAACCCAGCCCTGCAAATTGATCAAGCAATATAAAGCTCAGCATAAGTACGCGTTCCAACATACCTATGCTTTGCCCTGCAAGTGGTAAGCTACCAGTACTTGAAAAGTTACTTGTTAAACGCTCTAACATCATTCTTATAAATACTGCGCTGGGACTTAAAATAATTAAATAACCGCATACCACCCACAGTATGTTGGGATCAGTGAGCATATTATTAATTGCAGCCATAAAGCTATTATTATCAGTTAGCCAAATACTGAGCGCAATAATAACGAGTATGTGCGCTATTTGATCTAGTAAAAAAGGCACCACGCCTTTATTAGAATACGATTTAGCTATATCAATAAAGTAATGGCTCAGCATAATGCTCGCCGTGGCAATTAAAACACTGCTTAGTTGCTGCCACCCGAATGTGTATTCCCACAGGGTAATAATGAGTGCACTTGTTACACCATGCACTAGTACATGAAAATAAAGCTTACTGGCTTTAAAGTGACGGGTATTTCTGTCGTTTACCCAACTCATAGGTTGCCAGTAAAAATCAGCGAGTAAGTGGCCAATAATAAGCGCGACCAGTAAAAGTGAAAATTCCATTATTCACCTCCTTTAATTATATTTTTTATAACGTGTTGTGTGTGCTTAATAAAGCGCTCTATAAGTTGGTAGTGCGCTAAATTTAGTAGTTTGGTTACGTTTTCGCGACTTGTTTTAAGCTCTTTAGCCAGTGCCGCGTGGCTGTTGTCTGGTGATGTTAAATAGACATACAGGGCATTTGCTTGTTTTTGTGTGATTTTAGTGAGCAATACGTCAGCAAAGGCTAAATTAAGATTTAAGCTTTCATCGAGCTGCTGCTCGTTAATATTAAAAACAAAGCGTTGATTGCCTATTTTATCAAGGCCTTGCCCCGAAAGAGTAAAAGCAGAACCGGTTGCTGTTTTTATATCGCTGCGTGGGTTATCTATTTGCCCAAGCGCCAAGCTTTGTCGTAGTTCATAACCTGACGATTTAAGGTGTAAATATACAAGTATGGCATTTTTAAAAAGGAGCTCAGGATTATTAACTTGTAACTGAAAGGCATCGCCTCGGTATATATTCCAAAGTGTTTGCTCCCCCGAAATGTTTCGCAAACTTTGCTCTAGTTGATAAAGCATGGCATCGTATTGCTGCTTAGGGATTGTTTGCGATTTAATAATATCGCCGCTGATCACACCAATCATAAAAATCTCAAAATGGTTACTTTTTAATATGTAACCAATATTGGTTACATAAGGGTATGTAACTAATTTAGGTTACTTAAATATAAATTGCAAGGTACACTTATTTTATAACGTTACTTTTATTGCTATTAATCCTCACTAGGACACTAAATGACTTTACAAAACGAGCAGCAAAGCACGAAACCACGGGTCGGTATTTTTGTTGATGTGCAAAATATTTATTACACGTGCCGTGAGAGTTACGGGAAAAATTTTGACTACAATGCGTTTTGGCGAATGATGGAGGCGCAATACAATATTGAGTGTGCTTTTGCGTATGCTATTTATCGAGGAGATGAAAAGCAAAATCAGTTTCAAAATATTTTGCGTGCGATTGGTTTTGACGTAAAGCTAAAGCCATTTATTCAACGCCGTGATGGAAGTGCTAAAGGCGATTGGGATGTAGGCATAACAATAGACATGTTAGAGCAGGGTAAAAATCTTGATAAAG
>NZ_JACJDN010000269.1:0-5264 GCF_014163565.1 Pseudoalteromonas sp. SR45-5
TTTAGTTTAGGGCTAGAATTTTCTATTTCTCGACTAATGGCAATGCGAAACCTAGTATTTGGTTTGGGCTCATTACAAGTAGGTATAACCAGTTTACTCTTCATTATTATTCTATATTGCTTAAACTTTTCATTACTCACCAGTTTTACCATCGGCACAATTATGGCGCTTTCTTCAACCGCTGTAGTAGTTAAGCTATTAAAAGAAACGGGTGAGCTTAATCAGCGCCGTGGGCAATTAGCCGTTGGTGTTCTACTTTTTCAAGATATTGCTGTTGTTCCTCTATTAATAATACTTCCTTTATTTGCATCAAGTAACTCTCAAAGTATTGGCTGGGCTTTAGCGTTTGCCCTAAGTAAAGGCGCATTTGTATGTGTGCTTCTTTGGGCAATTGGTAAATGGGTATTGCCCATTGTGTTTAAAGAAATAGCGCAAGTACGAACCGATGAGTTATTTGTACTTACCACCATATTAGTCGCGTTGTTTGCAGGTTTTTTAACGTATATGTTTGGCTTGTCTATGGCGCTAGGTGCTTTTTTAGCCGGAATGATGTTAGGTGAGAGCCATTACAGGCATCAGTTAGAGGCCGATATACGCCCATTTCGCGATATTTTAATGGGGCTATTTTTTGTTACTGTAGGTATGCAGCTGGATATTTTATTTGTACTGGGGCATATCGTAATAATTATTGGCGCCTTGCTGGGTTTACTGGTGTTAAAAATTGCAGTGGTAGCCTTTAGCGCGCGGCTAATGCATGAGCGAAACCAAGATTCACTCGCCTGTGGCATTATGCTGTGGCAAATGGGGGAGTTTGGCTTTGTACTTATTGCACTTGCTGGCCAGCATCAATTATTAAATTCAGAGCAAGCTTCATTTTTAATTGCCCTTGGTGTGCTTTCAATGGCATTTACCCCATTTTTGATTGATAAAACGCCATTTATTTTAAAGCGTTTAGGCATACTCGATCGCCCAAGTTTGGCGCTCGAGAGTGAGCCACAAAGTAGTACGCTTTATAGTGACCATGTTGTTATTTGTGGTTTTTCGCGAGTTGGGCAAACTATAGCGCGTTTTTTAAAGCCCGAAGCAATAGACTATGTTGCGATTGAAAGTAACCCAATTTTAGTACAAGAAGGCAAAGCGGCGGGTGAGCCTGTCATATTTGGCTATGTTAAACAAAAAGATATTTTAAAGTGCGCAGGAGTAGAGCGAGCTCGCTTGGTTATTATTACTTTTACAGAGTTTGATCATGCACAGGTTGTTATTGATGCCATAAAGCAAATAGCACCCAATGTTAAAATACTCATTCGTACCCGTGACGATAGCCAGCTAGATTATTTAAAAGAGCTAGGTGTAACCGAAGTAGTACCTGAGTCGTTAGAGGCAAGCTTAATGCTCGTGTCGCATGTGTTGTCTATGTCGGGCGTACCGATGACGCGTATTGTGCGAAGAGTAAGTAAAGAGCGTCGTAATCGTTATCCGTTAATGCAAAGCTTTTATGCAGGCTATTTTAAAGATAACGAAGATACATCAAGTGACCGGTTAGAGTACTTACATGTGGTTGCTCTGCCTGATAAAGCTTATGCAATTAATAAAACAATCGAAAATCTAAATTTAGAAAAGCGTCGGGTACTGGTAAAAGCGCTGCGCAGAGAAGGGGCCGAAATAGACACGCCATCAGCACAAACAACCTTATTGGCTAATGACGTTTTAGTGTTACAAGGTAAACCAAGGCGTGTTGAGCGGGTAGAGCACTACCTGCTCGACGGAATAGAATAACGTTTCTGTTTGAGCTTAATCTAGTTCTAAAAACTTGCGTATCTCCGGTAATTTTTTCATACCGTCTTCATAACCAATTTGCATTAAATGCTGGGTGTAGCGTTTTTCAAACAATAGATAACTGGTTAAGCTCGATTGCGAATGTTTTTTAACACCTATGGTACGTAGCAATACTTTTATAGCCCAAGGCATATCATCGTAATACTGCGCTGCAATAGCATTAAAGTTTTGCGATGGGTTAATTACAAAGGTATCTATTTGTTTAAGTTCTTGATGTTTGTCACGCGCGGGTAATAGCCCTAATGTGCGGTTAACACGAGCCAAACGCTCTAAATCCGATTGCATAGTGTCGGTAAATACACTGTCTAGTAAATGCCCCGCAACAGCAGAGAGTCCAGGATAATGTGGCGAATAACCCGGCGGGTGTAATTCTTTAGGTTGATCGACCCCAATAATAAATATTTTTTCAGCGCCTAAATGAATCGACGGACTCAGCGGAGAAAGTTGATGTATAGAGCCATCACCAAAGTAATGGTTATAAATATTTACACTTGGAAACACCATAGGAATGGCACTTGATGCCATTAAGTGCTCAACATTAATACGAGTTGCGCGGCCTTCGCGTTTAGCACGTTGCCACGATGTTTGCGTATTAGATTGAAAAAATGCAACCGAGTCACCCGTTGTATAACTTGAGGCTGTAATAGACAGCGCATCTAAATAATTACGGTGTAAATTGCGCTCAATGCGGTGTAAATCTAAAATCTCGTTTAATAAACTACGCAGAGGGCGGTTATTTAGTAAGCTCGCTGGTGGGTGGTTAATATGCTCTGACTGAAAGCTCGTTAAGATATTGCGAGCAATATGACCAAACACGCTTAAAAAGTCACTTTTATAGACCATAGAGGTTGAAAAGTTTTTCCAAACTGATTCGAGCTTTCGTACAGCCAAATGCGCACAAGAAGCGTAACATGCCAATGCAGCTGAGTTAATAGCGCCAGCGGAGGTGCCATTTATTACTCTAAATGGCAATGGAGCGGTACGAGGCATACTATGAGCTAGCGCTTTTAACACACCCACTTGATAAGCAGCTCGTGCGCCACCACCTGTAAGTAATAAGGCAGTTTTAGGTTTTTGTGGATCAACTTGCTTGATTTTCATATTGGTGGTTAAACTGTTCTACGTCTTTACTTTATTTATTAACTGTAAGTCTTTAAGCTAGAAGAATCAAAGGATAACTGCCCTAATACTTATTACATTATTTAATCACCCAATTTAGTAGGTAACTTACTTTGCTATAATTGTCGTATTATAAAATGTCATAGTATTTGTGTAAGAATGAATTTAATCCACTTAGCGTACTCTAAGTGATATCGCATTTTAATTTTTATGGAGTTCGTATGTCAGATAAACCAGAAGCATCAGATGTTCAAAAACGTCCACCTAATAACAATATTCTTTTCGCCGTTATTATTTTAATAGTCGTAGCATGTGCGGCCGCCTTCGTATTGCTCACACCAAGTGACGAGCAAGAAACACGCACTGAGGTAGAGCCCGTAGTTAAAGAGCAACCTATGATGGAGCTTAAACCCGAGAACGACCCAGTGGTAGACGCGCCATCTGTAATGCCAGAAAAACCAGCCGAGCTTGAAGTACCAGCACAAAGCCCGAGTGAGCCGGAGCCTGAAGTAGAGCCACTACCAACACTTAACGAAAGTGATGCAGTTGTAGTTGCTAAAATGGATGAGTACCTAAGCGACTCAGTAATGAGCCTAATGGTAACCGATGATGTAATTCGCCGTGGTGTTGTATTTGTAGATAACCTAGCTAAAGGTAAGGTAGCTAAAAAGCACACGCCTGTTGTACAGCCAGAAGAGAAATTTAGCGTTAATGAAGGGGATATCCTCACAATTAACCCTAACAGCTACGAGCGTTATACCCCGTATGTGAAAATATTTACCAGTATGAGTGCAGCGCAAGCCGTTCGTATGTACGAAGAGTACAAGCCACTTATTAATAATGCATACAGTGAAATTGGTTATGGCGATGATGAGTTTAATCAAACGCTAACCGATGCAATCGATTTATTACTTGATACGCCAGAGCCTGAAGGTGACTTGCCGTTACTTCGCGATTCAGTGACGTATCAGTATGCGTTTTCGGAGTGGGAGCAATTACCTGCTGCGCAAAAACAGCTTTTACGTATGGGTCCAGAAAACATGAAAAAAGTAAAAGCAGCACTTCGTAATATAAAAGCGCAGTTAGAGAACAATTAATACGCACTAAAACAGCTAAATACGTCGCGATTGTATATGAAGTATGCAATCGCACTTTCTTTTTAGATTATCCCTTGAATAACAGAGCAAAAGTAGAGATAATCCTTCCCGCGCCAACCAAGGCCCTCAATGGTAGTCTTATTGGTCCTCTCGCAACACTAGCAGGCGAACCTGGTCAGGCCCGGAAGGGAGCAGCCACAGTTTGTGACGTGTGTGCCGAGATGTGGCTGGTAAGACTGCCACCCAAATTCCTCATTTGGGTGTTGTTTGAAGTATAAGTTGACATATTTGTACTAAAAGATGGCATAAACCAGAAGCATAAGATGACATAGTTTAGTATTAACCAAATTGTTAAATGGCTCACTCACATTTTCACTTCGGCTTTTTGCCTTTTCCAATAACTTGATAAAGGCTACCACTGACAGTTTTGATTAGCTGGTTCTGAGGTGATATTTCCACTATTCTTGATGTGCTAATATAATCGTTTGTTGCGAATCGGTACGTCATGTCATCGACATAGATATCCCATAAAATTTATCCAATCATTTTCTTCACCATCAAAAATTGAAACTTAAGGGTGTTTAAGTCTTAATGAGAAATATCTATTTCTACTAAATTAATCGGAATTTTTTAGCATTAAAAAACTGGCTTTGGTATCAGGAGCTTTTAATTTAAGAAAACCAGTCACTTTATGCCATTTTATGATTCAACTCTATGCCAACTTATACTTCAAGCAACATTGGGTGTATATCGCTAACTCCTTAATATTTATATTTTTTCACTAAATTAATCCATAATACCTAATAGTTTCCAGCTCCTTTTCTCGCTAGACAACTTTTAACTTGTACGCAATAATGTAGCAATTATATTAATTTAACACTGCGTGTTAACAAAGTACTCTAGGGTTGAAGTAATGCCTCAAAGAAGTAAGTGGACACTCGCTGTTTTATTAGGGTTGCTAGGGGGTTTAGTTAACCTCTCGCCGTTATATTTTTTCGACAGTTCTGAGTTTTTATTTGGGCAAGTATTTGTATTATGTAGCTTAGTGTTTATTGGGCTGCGTTATGCGTGCTTAAGCCTTGCGATCGTATCTGGCTTTTTACTTTATAGGTGGGGGCATTGCTGGCCGAGTATTGTTTATTTACTCGAGCTTTTTTGGCTTTACACTTTTTGTTTACGCCGCTCTAAACCCATACTCCCTCTTGGTACTGT